>CAYRJA010000067.1:0-16781 GCA_964424455.1 uncultured Bifidobacteriaceae bacterium | reverse complement strand
AATGACCGGACTGGATCAGGAAATGATGCAGAAGAATATTTCAGTCAGTTCGCTGAAGGATGCGCAAAAGAATATGTTTACTTTCAGTTTCATTTTACTCATCGTCAATCTGACTTTTCTTATACTCGGCGCTGTTCTTTTTCTCTTTGCGGCTGAAAAGGGAATCGCTCTTCCTGAGCAATCGGATGATTTGTTCCCTATGATTGCGTTACAGTACTTAGGTCCGGTTGCAGGTTTAGTTTTTATTATCGGCTTGATTTCTGCTTTGTACCCCAGTGCTGACGGCGCTTTGACCGCATTAACTACTTCATTTTGTATTGACATACTTGGAATGAAAGAAAGAACAGATTGGTCAGACAAACAAAAAACCAACATCCGCTACTTAGTGCATTTCAGTTTTGCATTCATCCTTTTTATGTGCCTGATTATTTTCCGTGCATTAAATGACGATACCATTATCACTACTCTGTTTAAGATTGCAGGATATACTTATGGTCCGCTGCTGGGACTGTACGCATTCGGATTATTTACAAAAAGAAAGATAAAGGACTCACTCTCTCCATTCATCTGTGTTGCCTCTCCGGTGATTTGCTTCTTTCTGAATAAATACTCCAAAGAGCTTTTCAGCGGTTATGAATTTGGTTTTGAACTTTTAATTATCAACGGACTGATTGTATTTCTCGGGCTGCTGGCGATATCATCGGACAATAAGAAGTTAGTACTATCAGATAAAGCATGATTTCAAGAATCAATAAAACGGTTGTAACAACATTCCGGTATATTTTATTATTAGCATTAATCCTGCTGACAGTAAGTTCCTTTTCACAAACTTATCCTCAAAACTATTTTACCAATCCTCTTAGCTCTCCATTAGTCATTTCAGGAAATTTTGGTGAACCGAGAGCAAATCATTTTCATACAGGAATTGATTTTACCACACGCAAACAAATCAACCTGAAAGTGCTTGCTTCTGCTTCAGGATATATTTCGCGTATCAGAGTTTCTCCGTTTGGTTATGGGAAAGCCATCTATATAACTCACCCGAATGGTTACATGACTGTGTATGCTCACCTTGATCATTTCACTACTGATATACAACAGTATGTACGAAAGAAACAATATGCTAAAGAATCGTTTGAGGTGGATTTGTATCCTGAAAAAAATCTTTTTCAGGTGAAGCAGGGGGAAGTGATTGCTTATTCAGGAAACAGCGGCGGCTCTTCTGCTCCTCATTTGCATTTTGAAATCAGGGATGCGGGTGGAGAAACTTATCCGCTTAATCCGCTTGCATTTGGCATAAAAGTGCAGGATAATCTTTCTCCGAAAATTCAATCGCTTGCTTTTTATCCTCTTGATCTTTGCTGTGGTTTGCGCGGTCCGGTTATATATAAAGTGAATCAGGGAACTGTAACACCTGATACCATAATTTCAAGGTTCAGCAAATTCGGCTTGGGAGTGCAGGCAGGAGACTGGATGAATGGCAGCGATAGTGATGGAGATTTTGGGATTTATTCACTCGAACTACAACTGGATGGAAAATCAATTTTCTCTTTTCAAAACGACCGGCTTGATTTTGCTGAAGGCAGATATGCCAACTGCATGATTGACTATGCACAGAAAAAGATAAACAAGAGAGAAATCTATCGTGCCTTTCTTTTGCCCGGAAATCAGGCAGGTGTTTATAAAGATGTATTAAACAGAGGTATGATTGAGTTGAATGATTCAATAGTTCACAAAGCAACTGTAACAGCTAAAGACTTTTTTGGAAATACGGCTGCTGTTACATTTTATATAAAATACTCTGCTACAGAAAACCCTGCTCCGAGTGTAAGCTATCAAAAGATTTTCGACTGGCAGCAACCCAACAGTTTCACCGATGACAGCATTCAGCTTGATTTTCCTGCAAAATGTTTTTATGATGATTATTATTTCAACTATTTAAAAGAAAATAATTCAGGAAAAAACATCTTTTCATCTGTTTATACTTGTGGTAGTTCACTCACTCCCCTCCACAAGGCATTTACAATTAAAATTCTTCCGCGAAAAATTCCTGACAACCTGAAAAGTAAAGCGCTGATTGTTCAAAAAGACAATAATACTGTTTCCGGAAAAACCAGTGAATGGGAAGGGAATTATCTTGTAACACTATCCATAGAAATGGGAAAGTATCAGGTGATGATTGACACGGTTGCTTCGGTTATTCAATCGCTGAATGGTAAAGTTAATCTGCATCAGGCAGGAACTAATATCCGTTTTAAGATCTCTGACAATCTATCCGGAATCGCGAAGTATAACGGATATTTAGATGGCAAATGGGCATTGATGGAGTATGATGCAAAAAATAAATTGCTGACTTATACAGTTGAAAATAATTTACCGAAAGGGGAACATACGCTGAAAGTTATTGTTGAAGATGGTGTGAAAAACAAATCTTCTTACTCTTATAAATTCAAACTGTAACAGATGGCTCTCAAAATTGGTGACAAAGCGCCCGGCTTTCAATCAACTGACCAGAACGGGAAAAAGATTTCACTGAAAGATTTCAAAGGTCAAAAAGTGATTCTGTATTTCTATCCTAAAGACAACACTCCTACCTGTACTGTAGAAGCCTGCAACCTGCGCGACAACTGGAGTCAGTTAAAAAAGAAAGATTTTGTAGTGCTGGGTGTTAGTGCTGATTCTGAAACTTCTCATCAGAATTTTGCGACAAAACATAAACTGCCCTTTCCTCTGCTTACTGACACTGATAAATCAATTATTAAAGACTACGGAGTGTGGGGTAAGAAAAAAATGTTTGCAACAGAATACATGGGTATTATCCGTACAACGTTTGTGATTAATGAGAACGGAAAAATCGAACGGATATTTGACAAGGTGAAAGCAAAAGACCATGCTGCGCAGATATTAGAAAGCTATAAGTAGTCTGTTCAGAACTGTAACACTTTAGTACTTCACTTACAGCAGTCTTTCTTCTTTACAAAGAGATTGGCAATAAACTTCAATATTGAAATAACTATTTTCATAGTGATAATCTTATGGAATAAAAATTATTCTGAATGATGTACAGATTTTTATTGCAGCCATTTTGCAACTTTCACCTTGCTGTCTAAACTGTACTTACCGCCACCGATAAACAAAATAAGAATGAAGATGCACATCAGTTCAAACGGATGTGATGCTCCTTTAAATCCATCGCCTGCATGTATATGATGATAAAATGCAACAAACATCAGGAACGACAAAAGAAATGCTGCGCCACGCGTAAGAAATCCAATCATCAGGAACAGCGCTCCGAAAAATTCTGCAAAGGCAGCCAGAAAACCCCACGCAAGAGGAAGAAATGTAATACCTAATTCTTCCATTACTTTCCCAACCGCTTCCCATTTCTGCGGACCGCTTATCATCTTTTCATATCCGTGATTAACAATCATAGAAGCGCCTACGCCCAAGCGTACTATCAGCAATCCGAAATCAACCCATCTGTTTTTCATAAAAATATTTGTTTAAAAAGTGATAGTATAAATTATTCATCATCATGTTCTCTTCCTAAGGATTTCCTTTCATTCCACATCTTATTCATTTCTTCTAATTCCTTTTGTTCTTCTGTTGTAAGCGGGTCATCTTTCAGTTGAGATAAATCCGGCTTGCCTGCATTCACCCAAGCTGTGTACCAAAAACTCCCAACACTGATGATAGCACTCCGCATTTTCCGTTCTACCATTCCATTCAGCATTTGCTCATAAGCTTTTGCATATTCAGGCGAATAAGCGCGAACGGTATTGATTCCTTTCTGAGTGAAAGAATATTTTTTGTCAGAAGGGAAAGATTGACTTAGTATCTTCTCAAAATTTAAAACTGAATCTACTTCGGAAGCGCTGGTGTAAACGATTTTCCAAAGCTGCTCCTGCGGATTGTCAACATAATTTGCTTTGCCGACAAAGTAATCATAGCTGTCGCCATACAATTCAGGAATACGTGATTCCCAAAAAGCATGAATACCTACTTGATTCGTCTGATGTCCGTTGTAGTTGCTGGTACAGTGCAGCGGAACACTTGCGTCCGCTATATAATGACCAAGTTCGGTGGATATGCGAAGAATACTTTTTTTTCTTTTTGCCTTAAATGCATCCACTAATTTATAGAACATAAGGTTTGCATACCAAGGTACAATACCATTTCTGTTCAGCGAATCTTCCGTGTATTTTGCAACTGCATCTTTCCAATGATGGGGTATTTCATCAACAGGTCCGTATAAGTCCATGTCAATGTAGTGTCGAGGCGCTTCTGCCGGATCACTGTAACGGCGCATATCAGGGTTAACTGCGTTCTTAGTGATGTATTCAATATTCTCTTTGTAAAATGCAATCATTCCCGGCGGAAGAGTGAATACTGCAATACGGTTAATCCGCTGGTGTCCCCAGAAACCCCAGCTTTGAACTTGCAGCGGTTTCCAAATCATCAGCAGAAGGATGAATAAGACAATTAATCTTTTGGATGTTCTCATACCGTATCAGTTATCAATAATCAAATGGTTTTCTAAGGAATAAAATTTAAAAGTATAATTACGGCTTTTCTTCTTTTGCACTAAGCTCTGTAACACCTCCGGATACAATAAACTTCATCGCATCGGCAGCAGGAAAATTGGGCAGAAGGGTAATATTCTCCTTCGGAACGATGTAAAGGTTACCACTGAAGTTGTAAGAATGAGGGAAGTAAACAGCAACCATGTCTTTGATTCCTATTTCACTCAAATCTTTCTGAGTAATAAATCCGAGTTTCTGAATTCCTGATTCTTTAAACATCATCACCATCACCGGCTGGGTAAAAGTTTTTTTATCTCCTACAAACGCACCAAACAAATCCTTTATGCTGCCATAAATCAGTTTTGTAACAGGCGCTTTATAAAACAAACTTTCAATCCAGTCAAGGAATTGTTTGAAAAGAAAACTGGAACTGTAATAGCCGATAGCGGTAATACCTATCAGAAAAGTCAGCAGTCCAAGCCCGGGATAAGCGCCGGGAATTAAACTGTCAAGAATCTGAACAACTTTCACAATAGCATAAACTGTAACAAAAGCCGGCGCTACTACCAGCAGCCCGCGCAGGAAAAATCCAAGTAATCGCTTGAAGGTATTAGGTCTGTTCTCTGACATAATGAATTTTAAAAAACAAAGATAGCTCACGATTTAAATTGTGAGCTATCATGATGTCCGCATTATTAAATAATGGGATTAACTTTTTTCATCTCTCCTCTACAATTCTTATTTCTGTTTCTATTAAACCGTAGAGTTGATAAACGATGGGTTTATTCGTTCCTAATAAATCATTTTTTTAATCCCCCAAATCTTATCAAACAGGAATTGGAATAAAAAAACTCTGCCTGTCGGTGGTAGTATGAGAAAACGGATTTCAGCTATTGCCACCAATATTTGCGGAAAGAATTTGATGAATAGTTTAGCATACCTCTTAGCCGGTTGATGCTGCAATGCTTCTCAAAAATATATTCAGGTATTCAATCCACCGCAAACACTGATAACCTGTCCGGTGATATAGGAAGATAAATCAGAACCAAGAAAAAGACACAGCTTAGCCACTTCATCAGCGCTGCCATATCTGCCGAGAGGAATATCTTTCATAAAATTTTCTTTTGCGGTATCAGTGACACGTGCAGTCATTTCTGTTTCTATAAATCCGGGTGCTACTGCATTGCAGCGAATATTTCTTGAACCTAATTCTTTGGCAACAGACTTTGTGAACCCAATAATGCCGGCTTTACTTGCCGAATAATTTGCCTGTCCGCCATTTCCGGTTATTCCTATAATAGAACTCATATTAATGATAGAGCCGCTGCGCTGCTTCATCATCGGCTTAATCACCTGCTTTGTAATGTTAAAAACTGATTTCAGATTAGTGCTAATCACATCATCCCACTGTTGCTCACTAATGCGTAATAAAAGATTGTCGCGGGTAATACCTGCATTATTTACAACTATATCAATGGTTTGAAATTCCATCAGCACATTATTTACCAACTGCTCTGCTTCAGTATAAGATGCTGCATTTGATTTGTATGCAATTGCTTTTATATTATGCTGATGCAATTCATTCTGAAGCGCTAATGCTTTGTCGGTAGAAGAAAGATAAGTGAATGCTACATTCGCTCCTTCAGAAGCAAATTTTTTTGCGATGGACTCGCCGATTCCACGCGATGCGCCTGTAATGAGAGCCGTTTTTCCCTGTAACAGTTTCATTGAAAGAAGTTTTATTTATTAAACGATTATGAACAAAACCAAGCAACTGATTTCTATCCATCAGATGCTTCATTGCGTTAAGTGTAGCAACTATGCAGTAACCCGCAGCGTTTTAGCTACCAGTTCACCTATCACAGCAGGGCTGTCAGCCACTTGTATTCCGCACTCACGCATAATTTTCATTTTAGCTTCAGCCGTATCTTCTTTTCCACCTACGATAGCTCCTGCATGTCCCATTCTTCTTCCGGGAGGAGCCGTTTGCCCTGCAATAAATCCTACTACCGGTTTTGTTCCATTTGCTTTTATCCAGCGTGCTGCTTCTGCTTCCATTCCTCCGCCGATTTCGCCTATCATCACTATGCAGTCTGTGCCGGTATCATTCATAAATAATTCTACTGCTTCTTTTGTAGATGTTCCAATGATGGGGTCGCCGCCGATACCTATAGCCGTGCTGATTCCTAAACCGGCTTTCACAACCTGGTCTGCCGCTTCGTAAGTCAGTGTTCCTGACTTGGAAACAATGCCCACATTCCCTTTCTTAAAAACAAAACCGGGCATAATACCGACTTTAGCTTCACCCGGAGTAATAATTCCCGGACAGTTAGGTCCGATAAGCGTACAGCTTTTGTCTTTGATATATTCTTTTGCTTTCACCATATCCTGGGTAGGAATACCTTCGGTAATGCAAACAATCACTTTTATTCCGGCTTCTGCTGCTTCCATAATTGCATCGGCAGCAAATGCCGGCGGAACGAAAATGATGGATGTATTTGCTCCTGCTTTCACTGCTTCGGCTACTGTGTTGAATACAGGTCTGTCTAAATGAGTGGTTCCGCCTTTGCCGGGTGTTACACCTCCTACTACATTGGTTCCGTATTCAATCATCTGAGTAGCATGGAATGTTCCTTCGGTTCCTGTGAATCCCTGTACTACTATTCTTGAATTCTTATTAACTAAAATACTCATTAGTTGTGATTTAATTTATCTATTGAAATTTATTTATTCTTTTCCTGAAATCTTGTTTGTCAGCTATTCAATTCATCTCCCATTATACTCTTCAGCGCCTTTAGTTCTTTTAAGAACTTGCTTGCAAATATAAAATCGTTTAGCTCTTTATTGGTAGCTTGCATCAAATCATTGTTACTGCCTTCCCAGTATTTTTTTCCTTTATATAAAAACAAAATATGGTCGCCGATTTCCATCACGGAGTTCATGTCATGTGTATTGATGATAGTAGTGATGTTATTTTCCTCTGTAATTTCTTTAATCAACTGGTCAATAAGTATGGCAGTAAGCGGATCTAAACCTGAGTTCGGCTCATCGCAAAAAAGATATTTTGGCTTCATTACAATAGCACGGGCAATACCTACCCGCTTTTTCATTCCTCCACTAAGTTCGTTAGGGTAGAGTTTATTAGTGTCTTTCAGATTGACACGCTCGAGACACTCGTTTACTCTGGCAAGTTTTTCTTTGTAGCGTAAGTCAGTGAACATATTGAGTGGGAAAATAATATTCTGTTCCACCGTTAGTGAATCGAACAGCGCCGACCCCTGAAACAACATTCCGATCTGCTGACGAATTTCTTTCCGCTCAATATCGCTCATGGCGCTGTAATCAATCTTTCCGTCGTAAAGAATCTGTCCCGAATTGATTTTCAGCAAACCCACTATGGATTTCATTAATACTGTTTTTCCTGAACCGCTGGCGCCTATGATAACATTACACTTTCCGGCTTCAAACACCGAAGAAATATCAGATATGATTACTTTATCCCCAAAAGATTTTACAACATTCTTGATTTCAATCATAGTAGAATCTGAGCGAGGATATAGTCAAATAATAAAATAAGAATACAGCAAACCACTATTGCTCTTGTACTTGCTCTTCCTACCTCAAATGCTCCGCCTGTAGTGTAGTATCCGTAATATGCAGAAACAGAAGAAATAATAAAACCAAAGGTAGTTGCCTTGATGAGCGCAAAAGTAACCATGAATGGAATAAAGAACTGGATAGCTCCGGTCATAAACAACTCGCGGGAAACCACACCTGTAATTTCGCCTACCCACATACCCGAATAAATAGAAAGAAATCCTCCGAAAATTATGAGTAGCGGAATCATTGTAACAGCGCTGATGATTTTGGGCGCTATTAAATAAGCAGGTGCGTGAACACCCATGATTTCCAACGCATCTATCTGCTCTGAAATTCGCATAGTGCCCAACTCGGACGCAATATTGCTGCCTATTTTTCCTGCCAGAATAAGGCAAGTAACCGTTGGAGCCATTTCCAAAATGGTAGAGTTGGAAACTATAGAACCTATAATTGACCTGGATAAAAATGGTGTGCTTAATTGATAAGCTGTTTGAACCGTAAGCACTGCTCCAAGAAAGAGTGATATTATTAAGACAATAATAATAGATCCTACACCGATGTCCACCATTTGCCTGATTGTTTCTTTCCAGTAAATAGAAAGTTTTTCAGGGCGGACAAATAAACTTTTAAGCAACAACAAATACCTGCCGAAATGCTCAAAGAAACTTCTTTTCATAGCAGACAAAAGTAATTGATTTTAATTTCCATCTTTGAGTTTTATTTCACTTTTCATCAGCTTTAAAATGAATGCAGTAATTACAGGCGCTACTAAAGGAATCGGAAAAGCGGTAGCTATTGAATTTATGAAGCATGGATTTAATGTCGCCATTTGCGCCCGTACTGAAAAGGATGTAAATCAGTTAAAATCATTTCTTGAAAAGGAATTTCCGAACCGGCAGGTGATTGCTGCAGTATGTGATGTAAGTGATAAAAGGCAACTGAAAAATTTTGCTGACCTGATTCAAAAATCATGGAAGCAAACAGATGTGCTGGTGAACAATGCCGGCAGTTTTATTTCAGGTAATGCACATCAGGCAGAGGATAATGCTCTGGAGAAACTGATGGCAGTTAACCTGTTTAGCGCTTATTATCTCACTCAGTACTTAGTGAAAGGAATGATGAAGGAAAAATCAGGTCATATTTTTAATCTCTGCTCAGTAGCAAGTTTACAGGCATATCCCGGGGGTGCGTTGTATGGTATCACGAAATTTGCTTTGGATGGTTTCTCAAAAAATCTTCGTCATGAACTGATGCCTTACAATATAAAAGTAACTTCTGTTTATCCGGGCGCAGTATATACCGACAGTTGGGCAGGTTCAGGTCTTTCCGAAAAAAGATTTATGCCTGCAGAAGATATTGCGAAACTGATGTATGCAGCTTATGACACCGCAGAGCAAACGGTAGTAGAGGAAATTTTAATCCGTCCTGTTAAAGGAGATATAGAAGAGGATGAACTTTAACTCAGGATTGCTTTAGTAATTTCTTATTCTTTAAGTCCTGATTTACCAGCATAGCTATACACAGGAAAAATACGGTTCCGATTTTAGCTACCTCAAGTAAATCACTTAAAAAGGTGCTGACATAAATAATAATAATGCAAAGCATAATTGCCATTACCCACTGTTTCTCCTGCTTGTCTTTTGTTTCATGATAAATTCGCTGACCGTTCATCAGCAGCATGATTGTAAGAGTCAGAAAAATCAGTAATCCTATAATTCCCTGTTCCACTAAAGTCAGTAAGAAGTAATTATGAACGGTTGATCGCTCTGTATTAGCGCTTACATAAGTACGGAACCGGCTTACAGTATAGGGTTTATAAAAATTGTAAAAGTTGCCCGGTCCATAGCCAACTATCGGATTTGCCTGCCACATTCTAAAGCCGGCAACCCATCGGTAAACTCTCTCTTCACTTGAAATATCTTCCATGTTATAGGTTGCCTGAAGATGGTCGCCTAATTCTTCGTGCATAATCGTTTGCTCATAATTCGGTGTATAATTCAGGTAATTATTTTTCCATGCCATATAACCAATAAAAAACAGCATAGCAACTACTCCGCCGGTTATTGCCCACTTCATCAATTTTTTTTGAATAATAAATACAAACACTACTGCCACTATCAGTGATAACCATGCAGATCTTGTATATGAAAGGAATACCGCAACAATAAATAGTAGCAACATCAGGTGTAACAGCCTGCGTTTAAAACTTTTTTTCGGATACCACAATGCTGCAATCCAAATAAATGGTACTGCCAGCGCTGCCGTTGCTGCATAGATTACATGATTAGGAAAGAAGGGCTGCATCATTGTATTGACGGTAGCAAATGAGAAACCGTACGCAGCATGTTTTACCATAGTAAAAATGATGGTAAACAACAGTGGCAGAAAAAAACACCAGAAGGCAATTTTAAAATCTTTCAACTCTTTGATAACCACACCACCGAGAATGGCAAACACAGAAATGTACCAGGTCTTTGCCAGTAAAAATTTGAATGAAACAATAAAAAGTGAAGAATAAACAGCAGCAAGCACCATCCACAACCAGTGGAAGAATAGAATAGTAATTAGTGGGTGAATGATAAAATCCTTTTCAACAAAATTTTTCTGACTCACTACTTTGAAGAATAAAAGCAGCATCAGAAAGACCATGACAGGTTCTGCCGGCAAATCAGTTCCTAATCCATTCGGAAAGGTGTATTCAAAAGAAAGAGGCAGCAGTGCAATGAGCAGAAAAAAAATAACTCTGAAGTCTATAAACGCCAAGTAGCAGAACAAGAGAAAGAACGGAGCGCCCAGCAGATAATATTTCTCAAAATACCATCCGGCAAAAACAAGCAACAGTGAAATAATACCTGTTGCCCAGAAGAAAATACTATTAAAATATTGCAGAAGCTTATTCTGCATTTATGGCTTCTTTTAGTTTAGGATATCTCTCCACTACAATAGCCGTAAGAACTGTTACAGTAAAAACAATCAGTACCGAACTCAGTACCACTATCCATCGAACGGGTTTTGATTTCCGTTCTGCAGGATAGGCTTTCTCTAAAAGATAAACGGTAGGTACTTCGTTGCTGATAGTAGCGCTGAATTGTTCCGACAATACAATAGAATTATTCAATTCTTTTATGGCTGCATCCTTTTTATCCTGTAACATTTTATAGGTTTCCGCTGCACGGTCAAATGCAGAGCTTTGTTCTTTGGACAAGGAAGTAATGTTGCGTAAATCGCCCACGCCATTGAACAAATCAAATCGCTGTTTCACTGCAATAATGCTGTCAGAAATGTCTTTTATTTCAGCTTCCTTTAGCTTAATTTTATTCGTATAGATGGAAAGCATTTTCTTTTTGTTCTCATTCAGCATTCCTTTATTGATGTCATCAATTTTTGTAACAATATCGTTAGCCATATCAGAAGCCAACTGTTTATCGTGATCGTAAACGACTACTTCAATAGCGCCTTTATCTGTTTTCTCCGCATGATAATTGTCCTCCAGTTCCTGCTGTACTACATAATTAGGATAATTTTCCCTTGCAGAATCAATCTTATAATGTTCAAACAGGTGAAATTTCTTCACGATATAAGACTTCAACTGAGCGCTGTTAGCAATAGAAAGTAACCTGTCCACATCGTCCGGACCACCAAAGAATCCTCCCTGATTTTCTACGAACATACTCTGACTGCTTGTCATAGACGGGTTAGTCGGGTAAAAAGTAGAAGTGGATTTGTAGTATGGCTTTAAGATATGCGGGTCTGAAATAATTACACTGCCCACTAATGCAATCACGCAGGCAACCAGAATGTGTTTTTTCCATCGGACAATAATTTTCAGTAACTCAATAAAATCAAAGGGTTTTTGCATAAAGCTGTGTTAAAAAAATTTTTGCAAACCTACTATTATAGAGAATATTAGCAAATGGTTTATTGAAATTGACTATCTATTATGAATAGCGGAAATTTTTATAAAAAAAGGGTATTTAATCCTATTACTCATCCGAAGATTTTACCAGCAACAAAATTTTCTTCATTTCAAATATTCGTAAAATAAATGCAGTAAGCAATCCTAAGATTGTAGCAATAGTAATTTGCAGCTTCCAATCAAACGAAAGATACCTTGTTCCAAAACTGATAGCTGTTACAATAACCGAAAAGAAAATAATTCTGAGTATAAACTTTACATCAACCCTGAATGAAAAAATCTTTCCCGAAACCGCTATCTGAGATACTGCTACAAAGGTTTGAGTCAGGAGGCAAACGGCAGCAGCGCCAAGGCACCTGTATTCAGGAATCAGAAAATAATTCAATGAAACATTCAGTAGTACGGCAACCAGCGCAATGGTATTGAGTTGTTTCAGGTTTCTGTTTGCAGTCAGTAATGTACCAAAAATATATTGTGTAGAACTGCCTATTAATGCGAACATAATAATCCCCAATGTCATAGCTGAATATGCTGAATGCTCTGTATATAACAGTTGCATAATTTCATTTCTGAAAACCAGACAAATAACTGCCGGCAGCAGTGAAAAGATAAAAATGGTTTTGAAACTGGTCAGCAGCAGGTCACCAACGGGCTTGTGTTTAGCAAGCATTCGTGAAAATATCGGTAACAGCAGCGCTGCGAATAAATAGCCGAACTGATTAGCTGCATCCATCAACCGGAATGCGGAGGCATAAATTCCGGCTTCACGGTTACCATCGTCGCCAAGCAATTGTTTGAGCATGATACTGTCAACTTTGTAATAAACAGTCATCAGCAATACCAGTATGGCAAACGGATAACTTTCCTTCCATATATTTTTTATCCTGCTGAAGTTAATCTCAAACGAAGGTCTTGGAATGAGCATCAACAGTATAATACAAGCCACAACAACTGTTACAGCATAACTAACCGTTTGAGCATATACAAACCATTCAATTCTAAAATCTCCTTTATAGGGTATCAAATAAATAATTGCTGCAAAAAATATTATCATCAGAAGCTTATCAAGAACGGAAAGCACACTGTCGGTTCTGAAATAATGCAATGCGGATATATTGGAGCGGATATACAGTATAACCGAGCTCAACACCTGATTGAAGCAAAGTACCAGTAAGAGAATGAATCCTTCGGAACTAACTAAATGAAATCCGAAAGAAGCAATAATTGTAACAGCTAAATAAACTGCCGCCAGAAGCAGTTTAATAGAAAGAATGTTGGTGAAATGTTTTTTTATCAGCGTTGGTTGCTGTGCAATAATCTGGCTGTTGTAGTTGGTGATACCTACATCTAATATAATGCTGAACAGAAAACTGAAATTGAACAGTGCGAAATACAGCCCGTAGTTCTCGTGCCCTACCATGTTTTGCACCGACCTGTCCACACCAAGTACCCACAACGGCTTAATCAGCAGATTGAGGACAATGAGGAAAGTAAGATTTTGAAAAAAGACTTTCTTCATGCGAAGAGGGCTAAAGATAGTTTCAGATTTTAATTTACGGGCTGAAATTTGCAATCTTGCAATTCATTACTGATGAGAATTGCCGTTAATACAAGATTTCTGTTGAAGAACAAGCTGGAAGGTATCGGCTGGTTCACTTATGAATCGCTGAAGCGGATAGTTCAATCCCACCCTGAACACGAATTTATTTTCTTTTTTGACAGACCTTACTCTGAAGAATTTATTTTCGGAAGGAATGTAACACCGGTAGTGCTGTTTCCGCCTGCGCGGCATCCGTTCCTTTGGTACTGGTGGTTTCAGATTTCTGTAACACGGGCACTAAAAAAATATAATCCCGATTTATTTCTTTCTACCGATGGCTATCTTTCACTGAACACACAGGTCAAACAAGTTTTGGTAATCCATGATTTGGCATTTGAACATTTCAACGGTCATCTGGATTGGCTTACTCAAAAATACTATCGCTATTACACACCAAAATTTGCGAATAAAGCCACTCGTATTGTTACAGTTTCAGCATTTACAAAGAACGATATTGTAGAGCGATATAAAATTGAAAAGGGAAAAATTGATGTGATTTACAATGGCTCTAATCCGCGCTTTCAGCCGCTAAGTGAATCACAAAAGGAAGAAGTCAGAAAGAAATATTCAGGTGGTGCAAAATATTTTGTCTATGCCGGCGCTATTCATCCGCGGAAAAATATTTCGCGGTTGTTTCAGGCGTTTAATCAATTCAAAAGTTCCGATTCACTTGGAATGAAATTAGTAATAGCCGGACGAAAGGCATGGGAAACAGATGAACCTATGCAGATTTACCGTCAGATGCAGCATAAAGAAGATGTTCTTTTTCTCGGTCATCTGGGGCAGGAAGAATTAGCAAGTGTAACAGGCGCTGCCGAAGCCATGACTTATGTTTCGCTGCTGGAAGGATTCGGAATTCCCATAGTGGAGGCGATGAGTTGCAATGTGCCGGTTATTACTTCAGATGTTTCCTCTATGCCGGAAGTGGCGGGTGATGCCGGAATTTTAGTAAATCCTTATTCTATAGAGGAGATTGCAGCAGCTATGATGAAAATCTCCACTGATGATTCTTTACGGAATTCTCTGATTGAAAAGGGAAAAGAACAACGAAAAAAATTCAGTTGGGATCAGACAGGAGATCAGCTCTGGGAATCAATGATGAAAGCAATTAAACAATGAAACAACTCCTGAAATTATGTCTGATTGCTTTTCTTTTTCTCTCGTTAAGATTCGAGTTTTCGTTTGCTCAATCTTCCAAATCTCTCCGGTTGGTGAATGCAGGAAATTATGTCAAAGCAAATTCCTCATTGGTAAAAGAGTATAGTAAAAAACCGACGGATGCTGCTGTAACATTTGCTTATGCCGCTTATTACTTCTCTGCCGACAATCCGAAATACAATCTTGACTCAGCAAAATATTTCATTCTTAAAACAAACATCAATTTCATTCTTTCATCAATTAAGATTCAGAAAAAACTTACTGCTCTTGGTGTTCGCGAGTTTATCATTTCAAGAATGAATTTGTTTATCAACCGTGCTGCTTACGACATTGCAAAACAAGCAGACCATCTTTCAGAGTGGAATCATTTTATTCATGTTTATACCGATGCAGCGCAGATACCGGAGGCAGTTCAGCGGCGAAATCAGTTGGCATACAATGAAGCAAAGGATAAATATGATTTAAGCAGTTTCAAAACATTCATGGATGAATATCCGAATGCAAGTGAAGCGGCTGAGGCAAAAGAGTTGTATGAATTATTGCTTTACAAAAAGGAAACTGCGGACAGTACCTATCCATCTTACTATCTTTTCATGCAGCAGCATCCGCAAAGCCCGTATTATGAACAAGCAAAAAATAATTATGAGCAACTGCTTTATTATAAACTCACCGCCGATCATTCGCTGAGCAGCTTTGCTGATTTTGTCCGTGCATATCCGGATAACCCTTTCCGCCCTCAGGCAGAAGACAGCATTTATTCAATTGCCACAGAGAAGAAAGATGAAGCATCCTACCGGAGATTTATAGAGGAGTTCCCTTCAAATCCTCACGCCAATGAAGCATGGGAAAATTTTTATGTGCTTTATACTTCATCCGGCGCTGATACATCTATTCAGCAATTTGTTCATTCATTTCCTCAATTTCCTTTTCCTGAAATAACTGTAACAGATTTGAAACTGAGCAAGTTAAAATTGGAATCATTTATTGACAGTACCGACTTAATCGGATATGTAACCGATTCGGGAGAAGTAGTCATATCTCCCCGCTATTACGATGCGGGAGAATTTTCAGAAGGATTGGCTTATGCTTCATTTAAGGATTGTGAAACCGGGCGATGCTATTACGGTTACATTAATAAGAAAGGAGAATTTGTAATCCCCGAACAATTTGGTGATGCACATGATTTCATAAACGGAGTAGCTATTGTTGCCATTGGAAATTGCGAAGCAGACAGTTGCAAATACGGATTAATCAATCATATCGGTCAGTTTGTGTTACAGCCAAAGTATGATGATATTCTTCCTTTCTCCGAGGGGCTTGCATTAGTCAATCAGAACTCACTCTATGGTTTTGTGAACACAAAAGGAGAAATAATTATTCCTCCAAAATATAAAGACGGTTATTCTTTCAGTGAAGGGAAGGCGGCTGTTTTGCTCGATACCACATGGACTTTTATTGACCACTATGGAAATTCTATTATCAGTAAGAATCTAAGCAAAGTAAATTCATTCAGTGAAGGATTAGCTGCGGCTACTGACAACAATGGCTTTTGGGGTTACATTGACACAAAAGGTAACTGGGTTATTGCGCCTCAGTTCCTGAGCGCCGGTGCATTTAAAGACGGAAAAGCAAAAGTGCTGGTAAAGACATCAAAACCCAACCCGAAAATGGGAAAAGTACAAGTACCGAAAGAAAAACTAATAGACAGAACAGGGAAAGTGCTTAACCTGTAACACCTGTTGTTGCAAATGCTATTTCAACGATTTTATTTTCTTCTTAGGCTGTTGCCTTGTATCCCAAAAGGTGATTAAGTAAATCCTTTCTCTCTGCACATGATAAATCAGAAGATTATGTTTGGTAATAACCGCTTCGTGTATATTTATTTTCCCTGACTTGCGATACATTTCAGGATGGAGTGAGATATTGTGAAGGGTGCATACCAAATTGTCGTTAGGCAGCTATCGCGGGTGGCTGGTTAATCAGT
>CAYRJA010000066.1:6893-17035 GCA_964424455.1 uncultured Bifidobacteriaceae bacterium | reverse complement strand
TTTTTCTTTTATACTTACCTGCCTTTACTTGTAGTTTTCATGCAACAATACCATAAATAGGTATAAAATATTTTAGCATAAAGGGTAACCATATTATAAAGTAGGCGTAATGGTGTGGGCATTAATCCAAGCCAATGCGCCAATTTCTTACAATATATCTATTTTTTTGCTGCTTTTGCATTATTTCAGCAGAAGCCCAGGTAACTGCGGATTTCAGCATAAACTATCCTACGCCGGTATGTAATCCTGCGGTAATCAGCTTTACCAATCTTAGTACCGGACAGGCACATTTAAAATATGAGTGGAATTTTGGAGTAAATCCCGGAGTAAACTCTATTCTTGAAAATCCTTCAACCACTTACGGAGACTGCGGAACATTTACTGTAACACTTACTGTAACTGACGGCTTGAATCAGAAGAGTGTGAAAACACAACAGCTAATGGTCAATTGCAAACCTTTTGCAGATTTTACAGTGAGTTCAACGGCGGGCTGTTATCCTATGACAGTTCAATTTACCAGTACAAGTATTCCGGGATCCGGCAATCTTTCTAATTATGTTTGGGATTTTGGCGATGGTTCGGGAGGAACGGGCGCCAACCCTTCTCATACCTATACCACAGCAGGATGCAAGACTGTAACACTTGTAGCAACCAACTCAAAAGGATGCTCAGACGACACCACAAGAGTAAAGACAGTTTGTGTTTATGACCATGCTAAAATTGACTTTACAGCCACTCCGGCCGCTTCGTGTGGCGCACCGCTTACAACTTCATATAGCCCTTCTGTAACAGGCGGCGCTTCTCCTTACACCTTCAGTTGGGATTTCAGCGGAGGAAAGCCGGCAACTTCTGCTTCGCCTAATCCTTCTGTAACTTACTCCACTCCGGGGTCATTCAATACCAAAATATATGTGACCGATGCTAATGGTTGTAAAGACACGATTGTTAAAAATAAATACATCAATGTCGGAAATAATATTGCTGATTTGTCTATAGACAAAGTGAAAGGTTGTACGCCACTCACCGTTGCAGTTTCCGGAATAGAGTCAGGCGGCGCTCAGGGTTGGTTATGGACAGCCACTTCTTCAGCTGGTATTGACAGCATAGACACACAGAACGCAACATTTACTTTTATTCAACCGGGAACTTATCAGGTTTGCTTAACAATTGATTACGGTGCGGGATGTACCGCACAGAAATGTACGACTGTTACAGTTAGTGCTGTTCCAAAAGCCATTTTTGGCATTACAGGAAATGCAGGCATCTGTGCGCCCCCGCTGAATGTAGTTTTTCATGATTCCTCTGTGGGAAATAATCTGACCTATGCATGGAGTTTTGCTGGTGGAAATCCTGCAACAGACACTTCAAAAAATCCTTCAGTAAATTATTCTTCCTGTGGCAGTTATTCTGTTACATTAACTGTAACCAATGCAGGTGGCTGTTCAGATACTAAAACAGCAACAAACATTATAAATATTGATTGTCCGGTAGCTTCTTTTGAATCTTCTCCGAAAACAGGTTGCGCACCTTTGCCTGTTCAGTTTAACAGCAGCGCTTCTACCGGAAACCCAAAACAATGGAAATGGAATTTTGGTGATACGGCAGATCCGAATGAAGTTCAGTCAACTTTACAAAATCCGAATCATTTTTATACCCAGCCGGGCTGTTACACTGTTCGGTTAATCACTATAAATGATCAGGGTTGTACGGATACAATTACTTCAGTTAATGAAGTTTGTGTAGGTGCAGTTCCGGATATTAAATTCAAGGCAAGTACAGATGAAACCTGCGCACGCATGCCGGTTACTTTCACCAATCAGTCTTCAAATGTAAATACACAAACTACTTATGCATGGAATTTTTCAAGACGGAATTCTTACAATATACTTTCAACAGATGAGAATCCTGTTTATACTTATGGTGATACAGGAAGGATGGATGTCACATTGATTGTCTGCAATTACGGTTGCTGTGATACGCTTACCATTGATAAAATGATTACGGTTTATCCGCCGGTTGCAATATTTAATATTACACGCGATTGTTCTTCTCCATATTCCATGTTACTCAATGGAACACCCTCTTTAGGAGCTGATTCCTATTCATGGGATCTTACAGGAGGAACACCTTCTTCATCAACCGATTCAATTGTAACAGTTTCCTATCCGTCAAGCGACTCCTATACGATTAAACTGACAGTTACTAATGCCAGAACAGGATGTACCTACACTATGCAAAAGAAAGTTCAGACCAGAAAAGTAAAAGCCGATTTTGCAGTTGTAACAGCAGCAGGATGTAAACCATTTTCTGCCTGTCTGAAAAATAATTCAACAGATGCAGTGAGCTATGAATGGTCAGTAATTGACAGTGCCGGTACAACGGTTTCCGCTTCAACGCAGGAAGAATATTGCCCTGTATTGCAAACACCGGGCTCTTATATCGTGCAATTGATTGCAACAGACATGAACGGCTGCAAAGACACAATGACAAAGAAAGATTTTATCACAGTTTTTGGAACGAATGTAAATTTTACTGTAACACCTGCCAGTGGTTGCAGACCACTGAATGCACAGTTTCAGGATGCTTCTGCTTCTGCCTCTTCTTATGCCGTAGATTGGAAATGGACTTTTGGCGATCCGTTTTCCGGAAATTTGAATTCTTCTACTGATACTAATCCTTCGCATACTTACGACAAAGCTGGAAACTATGCTGTTACACTTACAATCATAGATAATAACGGTTGTATTGATTCTGTGAAGAAAACAGGTATTGTGAAAGTAAACGAACCTGCTCTGCGTTTTGCAGTAGATTCCGTTTCATGTCTTGGAAACCCTGCATGCTTTCAGAACAACTCAACCGGCAAGAGTTTGTCTTATCAGTGGAGTTTCGGAGATGGCGGAACTTCAACACAGGCAACGCCCTGTCATACTTATGCCACAACAGGATATTATACAGTAACACTCAGCGCTACCGATGCTAACGGATGTTCGGCTTCGCTGACTGATTCGGCTGCAATAAAAGTAGTAAGTCCGCCGACCGCAGATTTGGTTGCCGATACTACACACACCTCTTGTCCGCCACTGGCAGTGAACTTTACCAACCTTTCAACAGGCATAAATAATAAAGCCACCTATAAATGGGACTTTGGAGATGGAAGTACATCTGCCGTAAAAAATCCATTTCACTATTACAACACAGCTGGAATATTCGATGTAACACTTATTACTACAAATGAATTTGGATGTAGTGATACAGTTGTGTTTAAGAAATACATAGATATTTCCGGTCCGAAAGGAACAGCCACCGGAACACCAACATCAGGATGCAATCCGCTGGATGTTTGTTTCCACGCTGTTACAATAAATACACAAGGGTATGCATGGAATTTCGGTGATGGGACGGTTGTCAGCAATAATATAGATACGGTATGTTACAGTTACACCAGACCCGGCAAGTTTTTTCCACAGGTAATTCTGAGTGACGGGTTGGGCTGCAGTGTTGCGGTTTCTCTCGGCACTATCACCATCGGCTCTCCCGGGGTGAAGTTTGTAATGAGTGAAGATTCAGTATGCAGCAATGGAAATATTCAGTTTACAGATTCATCGTACTCTTCTATTCCGATTGTAAGCTGGGCATGGAACTTCGGCGACCCCAACAGCGGAACGAATAATATTTCTTCTCAACAAAACCCGTCACGCTTCTTCTCTTCTCCGGGTATTTATCCTGTAAATCTCACTATTGAAACAACATTCGGTTGTACCGGATTTTACAGTGATACGGTTTATGTAATTGCACCACCGGCGGCATTATTCAGTGGAAATAAGACTTCAATTTGCCCGGGTGATTCAGTTTTCATTACTGATAATTCGCAAACATCAGGAACGTCTGCATGGAACTGGAATTTCGGAGACGCAGCTTCAGGAACCCTGAATAGTTCAACTGAGAAAAACCCTGCTCATGTTTTTAATATTCCCGGAGACTATCTGATTACTTTAATCTTAAAAAATGGCGGAGGGTGCAGCGATACTTCTACAGGAACTATCCATGTCAACCAAAATCCTGTAGCTGTTGCAGGAAACGATATCGCTGTTTGTTTTGGCTCAGGAAAAACAATCACAGCAACAGGCGGTGTAAATTATTTATGGTCACCTTCAGCAGGATTAAACAATGATTCTACAGATTCTCCTATGGCATCTCCTGACACAACAACAGTTTATCAGGTATTAGTTACAGATGGGAACGGCTGTACGGCAACAGATGAGATGGTTGTAACAGTAAATTATTTACCGGTTGTAAGTGCAGGAAAGGACACAATGATTTGCCCCGCAACAGAAACTGCATTATCAGCAACCGGCGCTGTAAGTTATGTATGGACTCCTGTAACAGGATTAGATAATCCGAGTGTATCCAACCCTTTTGCAAAACCCGGTGTAACCACATCTTATACTGTAACAGGAACAGATATTAATGGTTGTAATAATACAGATTCTGTTATCATATCTCTTGCACCAATGCCTGTAGCAAACGCAGGAACAGATACGGCAGTTTGTGAAGGGGTCAGTGTTCAATTAAATGGTTTAGGTGGAGCTGATTATATGTGGTCGCCTTCAACTGTAACAAATACAACTACTTCAAATCCGGTTGCGAATCCTGTTGTAACTACAACTTACACTTTAACGGTTGTTGATGCAAACAAATGCACGGCGAATGATAATATTGTAATAGTTGTTCATCCTTCACCGAATGTAGATGCAGGAAAAGATGTTCAGATTTGTTCGGGTAACTCAGGCATACTTCAGGCAAGTGGTGCAGATAATTACTTGTGGTATCCAACTTATTACCTGAACACAAATAATATTGCCAACCCTGTTACTACTCCTGACAGCACAATTAAGTACTATTTACAGGGAACAGATATGTACGGATGTGCTTCGGTTGATTCTGTTACAGTATTTGTTAACCATCCTGTTGTAGCTAAAGTAGGACCCGGCGCTTCTATCTGTTTGGGAGAAGTGATTCATTTAAGCGCCTCCGGAGGAATGCAATACCACTGGACTCCTGAATCAGGTCTGGATAATCCATACATAGCTAATCCGGTGTCATCTCCTCAGTTCACTACGGAATACAAGGTGGTTATATCAGATGGAATTTGCAGCATAGACTCAGCTACTGTAACAGTGATTGTTAATCCATTGGCTATATGTGATGCTGGGAATGATAAGAATACATCCGCCGGCTCTGTAATTACATTGAATGCAAGTGCGGGATTAGGTTCATATTCATGGAGCCCTGCTGTGGGATTAAGTTGTACAGACTGTTTGAATCCGACAGTTACGGCTTCTCATGATACAACTTATGTACTGACAGTTATCACTCCTGCCGGCTGCCGGACAGAAGACTCTGTTCGTATTCGTGTCGCTTGTGTGGATGATGTGATTTTTCTGCCTAATGCTTTCAGCCCTAACAACGATAACAAGAATGCAACTTTCCGTGTGCGTAGTTACGGGTTGAAATCAATCAATTACCTGAGAATTTTTAACAGATGGGGACAATTGATTTTTGAGTCGAACGATATTGACAAAGGATGGGATGGGAAAATTAACGGAGTAAATGCAGCGCCCGGAGTTTATGTCTATGATATGGAAGGCGTGTGTTCAAGCGGAGAAAAAATACAGAAACAAGGAAATGTTACACTCATCAGATAATATTCAGTTCATAAATGATTCAGTTTCATTCATAAAAAATCCTGACGCATGAAAAAAATTTACACAATAGCAGCAGCGCTGATTATCCTTACAGGGAATATCGCTTTTGCTCAGGATATCCACTTCTCGCAGTTTTATGCGGCGCCGATTTATTTGAATCCTGCAAAAACAGGATTCTTCAACGGCAACTACCGTCTTACAGCAATTTACAGAAATCAGTGGAAAAGTGTTACAGAACCATACCAGACTATCAGTGGCTCTGCTGATTTCAGCGTTGCCACAGGACCGGATCGCAAAGACATGTTCGGGTTTGGATTGATGGCTTTTTCTGACAGAGCAGGTGACTCTCATTTTACAACTACTCAGTTTGAAGGTTCTCTTGCCTACAATAAATGTTTAGACAGATATGGACGTTCTTATGTTGGGTTAGGGTTGCAAGGAGGTTATGTATCATCTTATTTAGATTACAGTCTGCTCACCTTTGATGAAAATTTTGAAGGTGGCGCTACCACTGAGAACTTTGCTTACAATTCAGCAGGATATCCTGATGTTTCTGCCGGGTTAGAATGGAATTATCTGGCAGACAAACAAAAAAACTTTTCACTTGGCTTATCTGTGTTTCACATTAATGAACCGGTACAAACTTTTATGGGGGATGCTTCTTCCGTTGTTTATAGAAAAGTTTCTGCCAATGCCGGTGCAACTTTGCCCGTTACTCCGCAGTTAGCTATTTATCCGAAAGTATATTATTCCATGCAGGGACCACATCGTGAAATGGTTTTTGGAGCTTTTGGAAGATTTGGAATGGAAAAGAAAGGAACAAATGAATATGCACTTTATTTCGGTGCAATGGAACGATGGAATGATGCGGCAATTTTTCTTGTACGATTCGATATCAATGATTTTGCTTTTACCTTTTCTTACGACTTCAACCACTCAAAACTTGCCCGCGTTAGTAATGGTATGGGTGGACCGGAACTGAGTGTTCAGTATATTGGTGGAATTACAACTCAGAAAAAGAAAAGAGTTTTCTGTCCAAAATTCTGATTACTGTAACAACAATATTTCGGGATTTGGTTTGGGACCCCGGAATCAAAAGCCGCACTCAGCAATGGGGCGGCTTTTTTTGTATAAGTCTTGTTTCTCTATTATGGGCATTTCCTACAATCTACTACCATTATTTCATAGGCAAAATCAATATTCACTTATTTATTTCGTTACATTCGCCAACAATAATTTATAATAGGAGTTGAATTCAGCAAAGTCTTATTTATTCTTTTTTTCATTGCTGTTTTTGTTACAAAGTTGCTTTGTAGTAAAACAGGTGAAAGATGGTGAAACACTGTATGCAGAGAAGAAATACACGCTTGCCGCAGAAAAACTGAAACAGGAGTTGAACGCTGATGAGACAATAGAGTCAAAGGCAAAAAAAAGTTTTTTAATTGCAGAGTGCTATCGTTACAGTAACCAAACGGTAGAAGCAGAGAAGTGGTATAAAACTGCAGCCGGCTACAACTACGATCCGATTGCTAATTATTATTATGGAGTAATGTTGAAAACAAACGGAAAATATGAAGAAGCAATAAAAGCTTTTAATAATTATTTGAATGAAGTTCCGTTTAATGAAGAAGCAAGAAAACAACTGAAAGCAACTCAGCAGGCGCTCGATTGGCAGCAACACCCTGCGCCATACATTGTAACCAATCTTGAAAGTATCAATTCACAGGCATTTGATTATGCGTCGGTACTCTATTCAAATAATGCACTTGTTTTTACAAGCGACAGAACAGAATCTACTATCGGTGCAGGTACTTTCGGATGGACAGGAGAAAAATTCAGTGATATATTCATAGCGGAAAGCGATGGGAAGGGTGGATATAAAACTCCGGCATCATTTAGCCCGGTTATCAATTCCAAATACAATGAAGGAGCCGCCTGTTTCAGCAGCAATTTCAGCGAGTGTTATTTTACCCGTTGTGGCAGCGATAACCTTACGAATGATTATTGTAATATTTATTATTCTGTAAAAAGTGTAACAGGCGAATGGAGCGAACCGGTGCCACTGATTCTTTTCGATGATACCTCCAACGTATCGCAGCCATTTTTGTCAGCAGACGGGAAAGAACTCTATGTATCGAGTGACACACACGGCGGATATGGAGGAAAAGACTTGTATGTCTGTAACAAAACTTCCGAAGGATGGTCAGATCCCATTAATCTGGGTCCGCAGATAAATACGGTTGAGGACGAAACTTTTCCTAACTTGTTTGAAGGTAAGTTGTATTTCGCTTCTAACGGACAGCCGGGCATGGGTGGTCTTGATATTTTTGTTGCTACAAAAACAGGAAAACAGTGGGGCAATGTTCAGAACATAAAGCCGCCTATTAATTCTCCGGCAGATGACTTCGGTATTCTGTTTCAGAAAGTGCCTGCTGATAAGAGTAATGATATTAGAGCGATGGGGCTGTTTACTTCATCGCGTCCGGGAGGAAAAGGGAATGATGACATCTACCAATTTATTCTTCCTAAAATAAAAACTTATGTATTGAATGGAACAGTATTGGAGAAAACTTTTGAGAATCCAAACGATCCGAACAGCAAAGTCACCGGAACAACTCTGCTGGCAGTAGCAGATGTTACAGTTACAGTTAAAGATTCAGTAATTCTGAATGTAAAGACAAATGCAAAAGGAAGTTTTACCACACTGATTGAAGCAGAAAAGTATTATAAAGTGCTTGCCTCCAAGGCGGATTATTTCAGCAAGTCAGAAATAGTTAATTCAGTTGGATTTTCTTTAATTGATAGAGATACTGTAACAGCAACGGTAAAAATTATTCTCGATAAGATTTACAAAGAAGTACAAATTAACATCAGCAATATTTACTACGACTATAACAAAGCGAATATTCGCCCGGATGCCGCTCTCGTGCTCGACACACTTGTTACGCTGCTCAAAGAAAACCCGGATGTAAAAGTGGAATTGGGTTCGCACACTGATTCGCGTGGAAATGACAAGTACAACATGATACTGTCACAGAAGCGAGCAGAAGCTTGTGTGAATTACCTTGTATCAAAAGGCATTGACAAATCGCGGCTCAGTGCAAAAGGATATGGCGAAACCCAGTTGGTAAATAACTGTGGCAATGGAGTTCCCTGTACGGAAGAAGAACATCAGAAAAACCGCCGTACAACCTTCAAAGTGCTCTCAGATAAACTGAATATTGAATCGCAAGAGCCGGAAAAAATTATTCAGGATCCGGAAAGAAAATAGAGGAACTATATTTTAAAATCTTTCTAACTCTGAGAAAAAGAAGTTGGCTTCAATCGCTGCATTCTCGTCGGAGTCAGAGCCATGAATGGCATTTTTGTCAATAGACTCTGCAAATTGTTTGCGGATGGTTCCGGGTTCTGCATTAGCCGGATTAGTAGCGCCAATAAGTTTACGGAAATCTTCCACTGCATTTTCTTTTTCAAGAATAGCCGGAACAATTTTTCCTGACGACATAAAAGAGCATAAATCTTTGTAGAACGGACGTTCGCGGTGAACAAAATAGAATTTACCCGCCTGCTCCATTGATATTTTTATTTGTTTTAAGGCAATAACCTTAAAGCCTGCCTCTTCAATTTTCTGAAGAATAGCTCCAGTGTTATGCTTTGCAACTGCATCCGGTTTTATAATAGTAAGGGTTCTGTTTCCTGCCATAAGAAAAAAATTTGGTCGGCAAAAATAACCAAAGAAGTTTCTTTCAAAAGAAATTATCACCTTCGCCTCATAAAAAATATTCATGCTGTCATTCGACGAGGTAAAAGAGTTTCTTTCTTCACCGAAAAAAATAGTTATCACTACACATCACAAACCAGATGGCGATGCCATTGGCTCGTCTCTGGCGCTCTGGCACTATCTGAATAAATTGCACCACAAGGCAACAATCATTTCTCCAACAGACTATCCCGAATTTCTTCACTGGATGCCGGGACATAAAGAGGTTATTAACTTTGAAGAGCGTCCGAATATTTCAAAAGAATTAGTAGCAGAAGCAGATGCGATTTTCTGTCTTGATTTTAACAAACTGCACCGCGTAAATGAATTAGGAGAAGAAATTGGGAAAGCCGGCGGGTACAAATTTTTGATTGATCACCATCTTGAACCGGATGCCTTTCCTGATTATCAATTGTGGGATACTAAAGCTTGCTCAACTGCAGAACTGATTTATGATTTTATATTAATGCTCGGTGGTGAAAAGCAAATTGATAAAACCATTGCAACTTGTATTTATACAGGGTTGCTTACCGATACCGACCGTTTCCGTATTCCTACCACCACACCTAAGGTGCATCATATCGCAGCCAAACTGATGGAAACAGGAGTGGAGCACACGAAGATTTTTGAAAAGATTTATGAAACCTTCGGAGAAAACCGCCTTCGCTTTTTTGGAT
>CAYRJA010000066.1:0-6883 GCA_964424455.1 uncultured Bifidobacteriaceae bacterium | reverse complement strand
TTGTTTTACTGACAGAATGGATATTCTTAAAGATGTTCATACTGCTATTATTGCAATAGATGCTGATGATTTAAAAAAATACCGCATCACCACCGGCGACACGGAAGGATTAGTGAACTATCCGCTACAGATAAAAGGAATCAAATTGGCTGTTATCATCATTCAGCGGCCAGATCAGGTAAAACTTTCATTCCGTTCAAAAGGAAATATAGATGTGAATACCTTAGCTAAAGAGCATTTTGAAGGGGGAGGACATAAGAATGCAGCAGGTGGAAAATCAGCAGTTTCAGTTGCTGAAACCAAAGAAAAATTAATTTCTATTTTAGCGCGCCAAAAAGAAAAATATAATCTATGAAAATAGATACAAGACACAAAACACAAAGCATCAAATGTTTAATTGTAACACTCGTAGCTTTTATTTCTGCCTGTTCAAATACGGGAGAAAATACTGCGGGCTATCAGGAATCCGCCAATGGATTGAAGTACAAAATTATCGTTGACAATAAAGGAGCGAAAGCAAAGGAAGGAGAATATGTAAAATATTATTCTGCTATTCGCACCATGGACAACAAAACACTTTTCAGTTTAAGTCAGATGCAGGTGCCGCAATATGGTTTGGTGGCAAAGCCATCGAAGAAGGGCGACCCGATTGAAATTCTTACTTTGCTTGGCAAAGGTGACAGCGCTTCATGTGTGGTCCCTGCTGAAACCTTTTTCAGACAGTATGATCCGCCGGCTCCGTTGAAAAAGACGGACAATATTCAACTTGATATTAAAGTACTTGACATTCTTTCTAAGGAACAATACGATGCCATCCTTGCTGAACAAGCAGCGTTCAATCCGGAGGAGTTGAGTATAAAAGATTATATCACAAAGAATAATCTTACCGCTACTCGTCTTCCGAGTGGATTATATTATGCAATCGAAAAACAAGGAACAGGTCAACAACCCAAACCGGGCGATAAAGTAAAAGTAAATTATACCGGTCGTTTGCTTGATGGCACTGAATTTGACTCCTCGCTGAAACCTGGTCGTGAACCATTTGAGTTTACAATCGGACAAGGTCAGGTAATTAAAGGATGGGACGAAGGAATTCCGATGTTTAAAGTAGGAGGGAAGGGTAAATTGTTAATCCCCTCTGCTCTCGGATATGGTGAAAACGGAACAGGAAATATTCCTCCCGGATCAGTTCTGATATTCGATATAGAATTACTCGGAGTAAATTAAAAGATACAATTCAAAATAAATTAAACACAATCATAAAACAAACAAATGAATAACAAACTGATTCTTAGTTTTTCAAGAATGCTATTACTGTCGTTTGCTGTAATAGTTCCTGCATTTACTTCTTGTGCCGGCGACGGTAATGGTAAAGACTTTAAAAAGCTTCCAAGCGGACTTCAATACAAAATTGTTGTTGACAAAAAACAAACAAAAGGTAAAGTTGGCGATATCATAAAGCTGAACCTTACTTATTCCACCGCTAAGGACTCCGTTATTTTTTCTTCCTACCAGGCAGGTGGACAACCGGTTGAATTTCCAATCGGACTTCCTCAATTCAAAGGCGATGCAATGGAAGGATTCACACTGCTCGGTTCAGGAGACAGCGCCATTTTTTTGATGTCGGTTGACAGTGTTTACAAAAATCAACCAATGCCTAATTTTTGTAAATCAGGCGAATTTATCAAACTTGCAGTAAATGTAGAGAGCGTGATGCCTAAAGAAGAATATGACAAAAAACAAAATGAAGCAGCTATGAAACAAAATGAAACTGATGCAAAAATTATTGAAGACTACATAAAGACAAATAATTTGAAAGCACAAAAAACAGCAGACGGACTATATTACATAGTAGAGAAACAGGGAGATGGACCAAAAGCAGAAGCCGGTAAAAAAGTAAAAGTGAACTACACAGGAAAATTATTAGACGGAAAGGTCTTTGATTCTTCCCTCAACCCGGGTCGCGAGCCGTTTGAATTTGATTTAGGTGCAGGACAGGTTATCCGCGGATGGGATGAAGGCATTGCATTATTTAATGTAGGTGGGAAAGGCACATTACTTATTCCTTCTTCAATGGGCTATGGAACACGCGGTGCAGGAGCAAATATTCCACCTAATTCTATTCTGATTTTTGATATTGAAGTACTGGGTGTGCAATAGCTTTAACTCTTAACCATATTGAAAAAGGCGAGTTGTATTGCTCGCCTTTTTATTTGGCAATAATCAGACGAACTGAAGAAGTTGCAAACAGCTTACCGGGCTACAACAACCTTTACTGTTTGGATGTTTTTGTCTGTTCTAAACCTTAAAAAATAAATTCCCTTAGGCAACGAAGAAATCTTTAGTACTAAAAAGCGAGAGGATAAGACTTCAATAATTGGCTGTGTTATTTCTCCCACTCCATTAAACATTTCTATTGTAGCATTTTCATATTCTTTAGGCACAAAAATAAAAACCTCCTGAGAGGCAGGTGTAGGGAATGCCTTGATCTCGGCATTATTAGCATTTATTCCCGAATCAGAAATCAGGTCTGTTCTTAGAAAACAGGGAAAATCATAAGGGATATTTGCAGTGTCGTTCAACGCAATGCGCAAACTATCTAACTTGTAACGATAATCAATAAGCACATCTTCATATTCCGGATGTCGTGCCAGATTTATCATTTGAAGCGAGTCATTAACCATATCGAAAAGTTCTTCTGTTGTATCTACACAGTAATAACGTGTATATTGAAAATATTTTGTCCGAATTGTTTTTGAAACAGGGCGAGTAATGGCAGGAATATATTCAGGATACTGTTCATAGAGAAACCTGTCGCGGTGTTCGCTACCATTAATCAGAGATAGAATAGAGTACCCGTCGTGCTTTACCGTATCTTTAATACCGGCAGCTTCCAGCATAGTAGGAAACAAATCTGTATTAATCACAAACTCTTTATCAAAAGAAGAGTGAGGTGAAAACCACTTAGGATAACGAATAAGAAGCGGCATCCTCATTATTTCCTCATAAGGTTTTCTTTTTCCCCAGAGTTGGTGAGCGCCTATCGTAAAACCATTATCACTGGTGAAAATCAGTAAAGTATTGTCGAGTTGTCCTGTCTGCTGAAGTGCATTATAAATTTCTCCGACACTTTGCTCAACTCCGCTAAGTACTTCATAGTATTTCCTTTTAACAGATAAGAACTCAAGCTCGTCAGAAATAATTCGCTGATCTTTATCATACAGAAACGAAGGATAGTCCTTTGTAAACCGTTCAAAATTCTTTTGGGCATAGAAAAAAGTATTGTTCATGCTGCCATAGAACTCGGGCATTGGTTGATAAGGTATGTGGGTTGCATTGTGACTTACTAATATGAAAAAAGGACTATGAACCCGTCGGATTAAAGCAACTGCCGTATCGGTTGTAATTGCTGTTATGTGTTTTGTAAATATTTGTTTAGTACCCATAAAATTGCAGGTGTCATTTATATAACCTGCATTGGGAGTACAGAACCAATAATCATATCCGGGTTTAGGGGTACTGGAACTAATCATATATTTTCCATCTAAAGCAGTATAGTATCCATACTTATGTAAAAGAGTGGCAATTGTCGGGAAATTCCAACTCAGTCCGCCGGAGTTGCAAACTGCTCCGCTTTTGTGTCCATATAAACCGGTCAGTAAGGATGCTCTTCCAGGGATACAAATCGAATTGGTAGAGTAGTACCGGATATTAATCCCTTCATTGGCAATCCGGTCAATATTCGGAGTTTTAAATTCAGAAATTTCACCGGTGGCTCCGGTAGTGTTCCAAATCATATCATCAACAAGAATGATTACGATATTAGGACGCGGATCGTTGGTTTGTGCAAAGGAGCGCCAAACTGTTACAGTAATGAGAAGAAATACTAAGATTCGTGTGAAGAATTTCATAAAGAAATTTACGAATCAACAATGATACTCATTTAGAATGAATTGTACTGTTACAAAGATGCAATTCTGACAAATAAATCTTATAATGATTTGTAACATGCCATGAGCGAATGTGCGAATTGCTCCCGATTGAATTTTTTTACAAAACTTTTTCCCGCATTACTCATTTCTTTCTGCAATGAAGTGTCGGTTAGTATGCTCTCAATAACATCTGCCATTTCACTCTCATCATCAGGGTTAACATATTTTGAAGAAGGTCCCCCGGATTCTTCCAGACAACTTCCTATTGCAGCAACGACAGGAATTCCATAGTGCAGCGCTTCAATAACCGGAATACCGAACCCCTCAAAGCGGGATGGATATACAAATAATTTTGCACCGGCATAAAGTGGCTGCAACTCTTCAGTGCTGATGTTGTTAATAAAAATAACACGGTCAAGCATCTTCACTTTAGATAAGAAATTGAGCAGTACTTTTTTGTAAGAAGTTTCTTTACCCACTACCACAAGTGGAGTTGATAACTTTGATTTTAGTAAAGCAAGCGCTTTTAAAACGAGTAGCAGATTTTTTCTTTCTTCAACTGTTCCTACACTTAGTACATAATCAGTAGGCAGGTTGAATTTCTTTTTTACTCTTTCAATTTCTTCTCTTGAAACATCATCTCGCAGATAATCTCCGGCAGGCTGGTAAATTACTTCAATTTTTTCAGGAGCTATTTTGTAGAAATCTATAACATCATTCTTTGTTTGATTACTTATAGCAATAATTTTGTCTGCTGTAACACAACTTCTCTTAAACTTATGGTCGTAAATGATTCTGTCAACAACAGGATAGTACTGAGGAAATCTTTTGAATATTAAATCGTGAATGGTGACAACCGATCGGAAGTTTGCAATTTGTGATTTACATATTGAAATATGATAGGGCAGTTCATTGCTTAATCCGTGATAAACATGGATTCCGTTTTGTACAATATCCTTTTTCATCCATGTTAACCGCCACAGTGAAGGAAACGATTTACTTAATATGCCGGAAGGTGTAACAACCGGACAGTTTGAGGCATGAAGAGGGAAGATGGAAGTTTTTTTTGGCGTAAAAAGAAATAGGTTCTCTTCGGGATAATACTTGTGAATTGCTGATATTACCGTTCGGCTGAAATTACCAAGCCCTGATGTGTTACAGAAAACTCTTTTTGCATCAAAGCCAATATTCATTTCGATTTGAAGTTTCAGATGGAGATTTTAGATTGTTGATTAATGAATCTTAAATCAAAAATCTGAAATTGATAAGTGCCGAAGGCGAGAGTCGAACTCGCATGCCCGTGAGAGCGCTGCCACCTGAAGACAGTGTGTCTGCCATTTCACCACTTCGGCATTTTAACTTTGCAAAAATAACTTAGAACTTCAAATCTCAAACAGAGATATTATATTCTCTGAGCGCCTGATTCAGAGAAGTCTTCATATCGGTCGAGGCTTTTCTTTTTCCTATAATCAAAGCACACGAAACATTATAATCTCCGGCAGGAAATTTTTTGTTGTAAGTACCCGGAATCACTACAGAACCCGCAGGCACTCTTCCTTTATACTCAACCGGCTCTTTGCCTGACACATCAATAATCTTAGTGGATTGCGTAAGCACTACATTAGCGCCAAGCACGGCTTGCTGTTCTACAATAACACCTTCCACCACGATACAGCGCGAGCCGATAAAACAATTGTCCTCAATAATAACCGGAGATGCCTGCACAGGCTCCAGCACTCCACCGATTCCAACGCCTCCGCTGAGGTGAACATTTTTTCCAATCTGTGCGCAACTGCCAACAGTTGCCCATGTGTCCACCATTGTTCCTTCATCTACATAAGCGCCGATATTTACAAAAGATGGCATCACAATCACGCCGGAAGCAATAAAAGCACCGTATCGTGTTACAGCGCCCGGAACAACACGAATACCTGCTTCTTTCAGATTAGATTTCAATTTTATTTTATCATTGTATTGAAACGGATATGAATCTATTTCTTCCATAGGTTGAATGGGAAAATAAAGTATCACAGCTTTTTTCAACCACTCATTTACCTTCCATCCTGATTCTGATTTTTCTGCAATACGAACCTTCCCTTTATCCAACTGCTCAATAACATTGCTGATAGTCTGTTTAATTTTATCATTCTGTAACAGAGAGCGGTCGTCCCACGCAGATTCAATTATATCCTGTGTCTCTTTCGGTACTATTCCTGTATCCTTTGTCATTTTTTAGAACAGGCTATTTCGCCATCATCTTTTCCTTTTTAGAAATGGTTCTCCCTGGATATTCTTCGAGCGCAAATTTCAGACACTCCATTGCCGCTTTAAGGTCGGTTTTGTTCAACACATACGCCAGCCGGACTTCATTTTGTCCAAGACCCGGTGTTGAATAAAATCCGCTGGCAGGAGCAAGCATCACCGTTTGATTTTTGTAAGAAAATGATTCCAGCAACCATTGGCAGAATTTGTCGGCATTATCAATCGGCAGCCGTGCAATTGCATAAAAAGCGCCACCCGGTTTAGGACAAAGTACACCTTCTATTTTATTCAACTCATCTATCATCAGGTTTCTTCTTGAAACATATTCAGCAGAAACCTTTTCGAAATAATCCTCCTGAACATCCAATGCTGCTTCAGATGCAATTTGCCCAAAAGTCGGAGGGCTTAATCTTGCCTGTGCAAACTTCATTGCTGTATCCATTACTTCTTTATTGCGTGTAATGAGCGCGCCGATTCTTGCACCGCACATGCTGAATCGCTTAGAAACAGAGTCAACTACAATAACATTGTTTTCAAGTCCTTCAATATTTAAAACGGAGAAATGCTTTTTCCCGTCGTAACAGAACTCACGATATACTTCATCGGCAAATAAAAACAAATCGTGTTTCAGTACTAATTTTTTCAACTCTAATAATTCCTTTTCTGTATAGAGGTAACCCGTTGGATTA
>CAYRJA010000065.1:0-17137 GCA_964424455.1 uncultured Bifidobacteriaceae bacterium | reverse complement strand
GATGAAATAACACGTATTCTATGATTTCCGGGAAGTACCGGAATAGCATCTACAACTGTAGGAACGGTAAAATTTCCTGTAACTGTTGTACTTCCGGCGTTCACCTGTGCCGCTATAAGATTTTCACCTGTGCCGGTAAAATTTCCATCATTATTCCAGTCAATATAAGCATATAAATAGGTCGGATGAATACCGCCTTGTAACCGGGAAAGATTTAATGTATAAGTTGTTGCGCCGCCTATTTCGATTGTACCAAGAACTATAGCTGTTTTATCTGCATAATGTTCAGGAGAGCAGGATGCTGCACTGAATGGAATTGGACTTGTTGCATTGGTTATTGAAACCGCACTAATATTATAGTAAGAACCTGACATAGTACATACGTCAAAAAATTGCTGATCATTCGGAATGCAGTAAGTGATTTGCCGGTTGCCGGAAGGATCGCCATCAGATAATGTACCTGTAAGATTATAGGTAGTGCCGCCAAGGTTGAAAGCAGTACACTTTGCGTCCACATAATTGTTGATCGGGTAAGTAGTTGCATCAATATCGTAAGCCAGCCAGAAGTAGTTGTCTGCGTTGTTTCCACTATTACCCGGTATTAAGTTCTGAGTACCTGTTACAGTAAACGAACCATTCGGATTGATTACAGTACTTCCAAATTGAGTGGTAGTTGCAAAAGTGCTGCTGGTGCCGGTGTAATATACTTTGGCATTTGCAATGTTAGCCGCATTTGTTGTGCCTCCATTCGCTGCTATGGTGTTAAAAGATAAAGAGTTCATAGCCAAAATCGGAGCGCCTCCGGAATTCACTGTTATTTTTACGCGTAAAATTGCCTGGTCAGTCAGCGCAGTGATAGCTCCTGTTACCTGCGAAATGTCTCTGCTGATGTAGGTCATCACACCGTCTGGTGTAGTAAAAGTACCTCCCGTTGGATTAGTTAAATTGTAACAATTGGAATTAGCGGAATATATCCTGTAACTGTATGTGGAATTAGGTGAGAGTCCGGTCACTGATACAGAACTTCCACTGCCGGAATATACCACATAAGATCCGGCAGCCGTTTGATTACCTCCGTTGCCAACTCCTGAGCTAAGTAAAATATTTGGTTGGGCAACATAGGTAAAGAAATTAGTGGATGGATTGTCGGGAGCTGTATTACCGGCTTTTATGACAACCAAAACACCGGCGCTGCCATTTCCATTTCCGCTCCAGTTGATCACCTGTGAAGTTGATGTGGAAGCTCCTAAACTTGCACCGCTTGCCTGTATTGTGGGTTGCGTACAGCCGCCTGAAAGGTTCACAGTGAAATCATAAGTCTGCCCTCCATAGGTGGTACAAGGTGTAGGAGGTGGTGCAAAACCCAATCCATATACAAAATCGCCATAAGAAGAAATAACACGTACTCTGTGAGAACCCGAAACAACAGGAACTCCATCCACCAACCACGGAACAGTAAAATTACCTGATGCACTTGTTCCGCTACTCATGTAGGCACTAACAATATTTTCTCCTGTGCCTGTAAAATTTCCATCATTATTCCAGTCAATATAGGCATACAAATAGGTCGGATGGCTACCGCTTTGCAACCGGGAAAGGTTTAATGTATAGACTGTTATACTTCCTATTTCAACTGTTCCCAGAATAGTTGAAGTTTTATCAGAATAAAATTCTGGGGTGCAGGTTGCCGTGCTGAAAGAAGTTGGACTTGCTGCATTGGTTATTGAAACCCCGCTTATATTATAGGAAAAACCTAAAATACTACATACATTCCATAATTGCTGGTCGCTCGGTGTGCAGTAAGATGGTTGGGAAAAACCGTTTGGGGTTTCTAATAAAAAAAGAAAGAAGAATAGTATAATCCTGGAGAATACTGATATATTATTTTCAATCCCACGAAACAATAATGTGTAAATTTTTTTCATACGAAAGGTTTCTTTAGCTCAATAGTAAGATAAAAATCCGAAAGGAGTTATTGATATAAGTCAATTATTCTGAGTGATTTCTAAGTTCAACTAATAAGTAGATTTTCCATACATCTTCTGTAACAGATTTACCTTATCCAACTTTCCTGAAGCAAGATAATACTTCATCAAAGTATTGTATGCATATTCATCGCGACATCCCCTTTCAAAAGCTGCTTCGAAATTCTCAATTGCCGTTGGAATGTCTCCTTTAGTTTCATAGACCACACCTGAAGCCAGATAACCATAATAGAGACCGGGAGTCAATTGTTTTAATTGATTAGCCACATCAATTGCTTTGTTGAAATTTTTCATGCGCGACAACACCTGTGAATAAAAGAACAGAGTGAAAGTGTCTTTCGGCATTTTGTAGTATAAATTACTGAAATGTTTATCCGCTTCTGAAAGATTCCCTTTGAAAAAATGCAGTTTGGCTAATTGAAACTGAATAGGCGCATTGGGAGTATCCATCAGAAATCCTCTGCTAAAATACTGAAACGCCGAATCAAATAATTGCATGTCGTATTCGTAAATCATTCCAATTTTGTAATAAGGTTCCGGATAATCCGGACTTATCTTTATTGCCTGCCGGTAATGTATTATTGATTTTTTTAGATACATTACTCTAACACTGTCGGTATTGCTTTTCATTCCTTCCTGATATAGTGCAAGGGCATAAATGAAGTTGCCCATTGTAGAGTTTGAAAGATGCTTTATATCAGCTCCCATCAATGTAATTCTATTCTTCCATTGAAAATTTCTTTGTATAGTTAACCATGAATATGAAAGAAAAAATAAAAAGGATATTAGAATGATTATTTTTTTAAAACCCGGAAGAAATAATTTAACTGTAACAGAATTATAGAAATAATAAATCAACAGGGATATAAAGACAATGAACCATATCCCGGGAAAAAACAATGCTCTTTCAGAAACTATTCCGGGATAAATAGCGAGAAAGTTGCTATACATTAAAATACAAATCAGATAAGCACAAATAAAAAAGCCCGTTATCTTCTTTTTGAAAAACATAATGATTCCGAGAATTCCCAAACTCAAATGAATGATAAAGGATAAAATGGAAACCGGGCTGGTAAAAGGAATTAAAGGAATAACATTATATCCATAAAAAAATCTGAATGGATAAGGGAAAAACATAAATCTGAAATAGAACAGAAGCGTTTCAAATGAAGTGCCTATCCAAACAGAAACATCCGTATTTGATGCAAGCGGATTCTCAATAAAGTTTATGGATCTCTGACCGAAACTATAGAGGATACTTGAATATCCGGCAGTAAGTATTACGACAGCAGAAATGAAAATAATAAAATCCCATTTTCTTGTTTTGTGGAATTGAAAATAAAATCCCATCAATATCATTACTGCAATAACCGGTAATGAAATCAACTTTGAAAAATAGGACAGAAACAAAAAAAGAATAGAAAGAATGGCAAAAGCAATTCTGTTTCCCGTGGTAAAGAATTTATGAAAATAAAATAATGATGGAAAAACAAACAACACACTGAGCAGTTCCTCCCTGTTTTTTATAGAAGCAACTACTTCTGTATGTGAAGGATGAACTGCATAAAATACCGAAACAATAAAAGGAAGTATAGGATGAATCTTGTCTAAAGAAAATACTTTACTCAAAACAAGGAACAGCAGGCATACGCAAACGATATAAAGTATCAAGCTAATTAAATGACTCAGATGAGGATTCATTCCCCAACATTGAAATTCAATAGCTAATATTATTTCATTAATTGGACGGTATTCAGCTTTCTGACCTTTATAAACGAGATAAGGATTACTAACTATATCGGGGATACCGGAAATTCCTTTTTGAACATAGCTGTTTTGAGTAACTACTATAGAATCATCTAAAGAGTAGTCATTATAGATAGTGTTGCCATAACACATTAACACGGTAAACACTAAAATCAAATATGCCCGTGTATTGTCCCATACAAACCATTTACTCATCAAACTGCTTTTTACTTTTGTATTTAGCTTCTCTTTATTAGGCAATGGATTAGTAATTAAGCAAGTAAATTTTAGAAAAGACAAAAATAATTTTATCTGTCAAAGAATCTGCTGAGTTGAATATATAGCTCGATACTTAAATTGTTAACTTGAAAAAATAATTTAGCTTTGCCAACCTCATTATTATTTCATAAACAAATATTAGCCATAATGACTGTTGTTAAAACTCTGACTCAGGTTTCAAATAATTCTACTTCTGTATTTGATCAAATTGCAACACATGAACACGAACAGGTTTCGTTTTTCCATGATAAAGAATCAGGACTAAAATCCATCGTAGCCATTCATAATACTATTCTTGGTCCCGCATTGGGCGGAACTCGTTTTTGGAATTACAGCTCAGAAGCTGATGCTGTTAATGATGTGCTTCGCCTGTCACGCGGTATGACTTTCAAAGCTGCGGCAGCCGGACTAAACCTCGGCGGTGGTAAAGCGGTGATTATCGGCGATTCAAGAAAAGATAAATCGGAAGCGCTGTTTCGCCGGTATGGAAAGTTTGTGGATAGTTTAAGAGGAAAATACATTACTGCCGAAGATGTCGGCACTAATACTATGGATATGGAATATATCTCCATGGAAACCAAGCAAGTAACCGGATTGCCTGAAAGTATGGGTGGAGGTGGAGATCCGTCACCTGTTACAGCTTATGGTACTTTTCTCGGATTAAAAGCAGCAGCAAAAGAAGTATATGGAAAGGATGATTTGTCAGGCAAAAAAGTATTGGTTCAAGGAGTTGGTCATGTTGGAGAGTATTTAGTAAAACTGTTAACCGAAGCCGGAGCTGTTGTTTACATTTCTGATATTTTTAAAGACCGTATTCAAAATATCTCAAACAAGTATAAGATTAAAGTTGCAGACCCTGAATCTGTTTATGATTTGGATGTTGATATTTACGCCCCTTGTGCACTCGGCGCAACCCTGAACACAGAAACCATTGAGCGGTTGAAATGCTCTATTGTTGCCGGCTCTGCCAACAACCAGTTGGAAAATGAAGAAATTCATGGACGCATGCTGATTGAGAAAGGTATATTATATGCGCCTGATTTCCTGATTAATGCCGGAGGGCTGATTAATGTATGTTCAGAACTCAGTGGATATAACCGTGACCGTGTGATGATGCAAACAGAAAGAATCTACGACCGTACGCTTAAAGTATTCAATATTGCAAAATCTGAAAACATTACTACTCAGCAGGCAGCAATGAAATTAGCGGAAAGAAGAATAAAGGACATTGCTTTGCTTCACTCAAGAATGTAACAACATTCAGAAAATTAGCTTTAGGTACTTGAAGCGCTCCGGTATTAATGAGTTTAACCATTTTATCCTCTTCCCTGTAATTTTTTTTCGTTTCTAATTAATCATCATCAATGCTCAGCAGAAGAAACATCAGAGTAAAAACCATGCAATCTATGTATATGCATGAACAAAACCCTGATTTACCTTATGAGAGGTTAGAGAGCCAGCTAAAGGAAAGCATTCAGAACTTTTACCGGACCTTCGTCTATAATCTGTATATCATTGTTAAGACTGCTGAATATGTCAATGAAGATGCTATTATCCGTGCCAGCAAATTTCTACCCACGGAAGAAGACAAGAATGTTTCTGTAAAACTATTTCATAACCCTGTATTGCAGCGGTTGGCGCTTGATGAAGATTTTATCCGTTTTATCAGAAGAGAAAAATTAGAACACTACTTTGATAAAGACCATGCGCATAAATTTTTTCATCTGCTTGCTGCAACTAATGAATATAAAACTTATGTTGCCAAAGAACAAACAACCGTAGATGACGACAAACGGATACTGCAGTTTCTTTACAAAAAGATTTTGTTCAAGCAGGAATTATTTCACCAGTTGATGGAAGATATATTTCCCAACTGGCCTGACGATACCGAAGTAATTCTGTTTGCTGTTTCAAACGCTATTGAACAACTATCCGCTAATAAAATTTCAAGCTGGCAAACTGATTTGGTGGAGGAAAATAAGTTTGCAACAGACCTTTTGAAATACACTTATCAAAACGAAGAATATCTCACCGGATTAATTACGCCCAAATTGAAAAACTGGGATAAGGAACGACTTGCGCAAGTGGACTTGCTATTAATGAAATTAGCGCTGTCAGAGGTGCTCTACATTTCAAATATTCCAATGAAGGTTTCCATCAACGAATACATTGATATTTCAAAGCTCTATTCCACTCCTAAAAGTGGTGATTTCATCAATGGGGTGCTTGACCGTATTGTGAAAGAATTGCAAGAACAAAACCTTATAAAGAAAACAGGTCGAGGGCTTATTGAAAAATAGCTGCATTATCTCTGCAAAGGGTATTTGATAATTAACAGAATAGCATATCTTTGCGACCCAATTTAAAAATACTCGGAATATGGACGCGATTAAGTTTGTTCACTCAGAACTCACAAAGAAGAAAGAATATCCTGATTTTAAAGCAGGTGACAACATCACTGTTTATTACAAAATTATTGAAGGAAATAAAGAAAGAATACAGGCATTCAAAGGTGAAGTGATTCAGCGCCGCGGAAGTGGCTCTACTCAGACTTTCACCGTACGAAAAATTTCTAACAGTGTAGGTGTTGACCGTATCTTCCCCATTTACTCCCCGAACATTGACAGAATAGAACTGAATAGAAAAGGAAGAGTACGCCGTGCCCGTATTTTCTATCTGCGCGATTTGAAAGGTAAAAAAGCACGCATCCGCGAGAAGCGCATGAACATTACGGAAGAAACTACAACTCCTGCGGAAGAACAGACAGTAACCCAGTAACAAATTACTGTTACAATTTTCTAAAAAGCTCTTCAGTATATGAGGAGCTTTTTTTGTAATAAGAGATTCAATAGGATTAAAGTGTGCTGAAGAATAATTTTTTAATCACATTTTTTACCTTTGCAATTCTTAAAATCAGAATCATAATGGGAAGAATATTTGAAACCCGGAAGGCAACCATTTTTGCCCGCAATGCCAGAATATCCAAATTATTTACCCGCATCGGAAAGGAAATTGCTTTGGCTGTAAGAAGTGGCGGCTCTAACCCTGAAAGTAATCCTCGCCTTAAGGTAGTTATACAGAATGCAAGAGGTGCTAACATGCCCAAAGATAAAATTGAAGCTGCTATTAAGCGCGCTTCTTCAAAAGATGAAAAGGGTTTGGAAGAAGTGGTGTATGAAGGTTATGCCCCTCATGGTGTGGCATTAATGATTGAAACAGCAACAGATAATCCTACACGCACGGTTGCCAATCTTCGTTTGATTATGAGTAAAGGAAACGGAACTCTCGGTACTTCCGGTTCTGTAGCGTTTGCTTTTACCCGTAAAGGTGTTTTTAAAATACTGAAAAGCGATATTAATCTTGAAGAAATGGAACTTGACCTGATTGATGCAGGTGCAGAAGAAATCACTCAGGATGATGAACATGTAATTATCTATACTCAGTTTGCCGACTTCGGAAATATGCAGAAAGGATTAGATGAGAAAAATGTTTTAGTAAAAAGCGCCGAACTAATCCGTGTTCCTACTGTCTATAAAGAGGATCTTACTGACGCACAGGAAGAAGAAGTATTAAACCTGATTGAGAATTTAGAAGAAGATGATGATGTGCAGCAGGTTTTTCATACTCTTAAAGGTTAATTGTATTTCTCCGTTATTCGGTCTGTAACAGTTTTACCTGAGCGGAATCTTTAAATTCTTTTCCTTCTGAAATAATTTTATTCAACAGGTCTTTTGCTGAAAATTTATCTCCTATTGATAGAAGCGCCAAACTCTTTTGCCATTCTGCTTTTGAGTAATAAGCGTTTAAAGGATTTACTAATACTATATTGAAATAACTGATGGCTTTGATGTATTCTTTAAGACGCAATTCACAAACTCCAGCATAATAGGCAGCTTCAAGATTGGTATTATCTTTATTATACTGCTTGGCAAAAATCTTTAATGCTTCCGAGAAATTATTCTCATAATAATAATCTATTCCCGTTTTCTTCCCTTTGCTTGTTTCCGGATTTGAATCATCTGCTGTTACAGAAGAAACCGGAGAATTCTCCTGCCGTGAAACCGGATTTGGCGGAGCAGAAGGAATATGCTGCGTTTTGTTGTCATACATAGTTACACCTGTAACAGATTGTTCTTCTTCCAAACTTTTTGCCTGTGTTGTTGAAGCGGTGACAGGAAAATTTTCTTTTTCAACAGCAGTGGAATTAGTTAAATTCTTACTATGTGAATTCGTCTTTGTATCGCTCTTCTTGCTTTCTGGCGGTGGCAGAGGTTCATTTGCTGTTATTTTGTTTTCCATTGTACTGCTTTCGGATGTTGCAAATTCCTGAGCAGAGTCAGCAGAACGAATAGCTGTAACAGTCGGTGGATTTACATCCTGAACAATCTGTTTATTTTTTTGATGCAGGAAATGATTAAGATAAAATGAACCGGCAATCAACACTAAGAAAACTGCTGCAAATGCCAACCAGCGGCGGATAATAATAGCCGATTCCTTTTTCGGTTGAATGGATTTATAAACTTTTTCATCTGTTGTTTCAAGAATTTCTTTTGCTTCCGCAGCGCTTGTCTGTTTCAATCCCTCAACTGCTTCCGAACAAAATTCACAATCAATTAAATGATGCTCTGCACAGTGCAGCTTTTCACCCGCTAATTTCCCATCCACATAATCAAGCATTTCATTACGCGATAGGTGTGGAGAGTTTTCAAATATGGAAGATAGCCGTGTCATGCTTTTGTAGTCATCAGTATTTTTAAATTTCTTTTCCCATTCTGAATATAGCTCTTTATCTCGTTCATAGAGAAACCGGTTTGGTCAGCCACTTCTTTATAGGTCTTGTTTTGAAGATAAAATAATTCAATACATATTTTTTGTTCCTGATTTAGTTTCTGAATGGCTTTTTCCATCTGAGTTATCTGTATTTCCTGTTCATCCTGATTAAGATGAAAACCGGAAGGTATTTCCATAAATGATTCCGCTTCTGTCTTCCACTCTTTTCCTTTTTGCAACTGCGATTGTTTCTTTCTTAAAATCATCAGGCAGTGATTTCGTGTTACAGTATGCAGCCAGTACCGGAATTCTTTCACTTCGTACTGCAATAAATCTTTCAGCAGTTTTTCAAAAATCTGCATCATGGCATCGCGGCTCTCCTCTCTGTCTTTCAGATATTTCATACACACGCCCAGCACTAAATGAGTATAGCGGAGATATAATTCACCGATGAAGTTCTTATCTGCCGATGTTTTATACCTGTTCAATAACTCAGCATCACTCAGTTCTTTTATGGAAAATATTTTTTCCACTAAACCAACTGTCGTTTATAGAGTTGAATTGTATTTTCCAATCCGAAATAAATTGCGTCACATATCAGTGCGTGCCCTATGGAAACCTCTGCTAATGAGGAAATATTTTTTTTGAAGAATGAGAGATTATCCAAATTCAAATCATGCCCTGCATTTACGCCCAATCCGATATCATCTGCATATTTGGCTGCATGAATAAAAGGTGTTACAGCATTATGTTTGTCCGTTGGAAAAATATGTGCATAAGGTCCCGTGTATAATTCAATCCTGTCAGCGCCCGCTTTCTTCGCTCCTTCTATAAATTGTGCAATCGGATCAATAAAAACTGAAACACGAATACCTGCATTTTTCAACTCAGCTATTGTTGCTGACAAAAATTCCTGATGCCTTATAGTGTCCCATCCGTGGTCAGATGTAATCGCATCCGAAGCATCCGGAACTAGTGTACACTGATGAGGTTTTACTTTTTTTACCAATTCAATAAATGACGAGATGGGATTCCCTTCTATGTTAAATTCGGTCGTTACCACTTCTTTCAGTTTGTAAACATCATCATACCGTATATGCCGTTCATCAGGTCGGGGATGTACTGTAATTCCCTGTGCACCGAATCTTTCACAGTCTTTTGCCGCTTTGATTACATCGGGAAGATTGCCGCCGCGTGCATTCCTCAGCGTAGCAAATTTGTTGATGTTTACCGATAAACGAGTGTCCATTGTTCTTATTACTTTATCCAAAGAAAAGCAAATGAAACAAAAAAGAAAAGGAACTCTGTAACAAAGTTCCTTTTCAAAATGAGTGATAAATAAATTTAGTATCTGTAATAATCCGGTTTGAACGGACCCTTCTGAGGAATACCCAGATAATCCGATTGGTCCTTTGTCAGTTCATCCAGCTCCACTCCTATTTTCTTCAGGTGAAGGCGTGCTACCTTTTCATCTAAAAGTTTGGGAAGTGTGTAAACTTTATTTTCATACTTGCTGCTGTTGTTCCATAATTCCAACTGTGCAAGTGTTTGATTGGTAAATGAATTAGACATTACAAATGAAGGATGTCCTGTTGCACATCCTAAATTCACCAAGCGACCTTCTGCAAGAATAATTACATCTTTTCCGTCAACGGTATATTTATCAACCTGTGGTTTAATCACATCTTTCGTGCTTCCGTAATTGTCATTCAACCAAGCCATGTCAATTTCAATATCAAAGTGACCGATGTTACAAACAATAGCTTTATCTTTCAATGCACGGAAGTGTTTTTCATTAATCACTCCTTTGCATCCCGTTGCTGTTACAACAATATCTGCCTCCTTCACTGCATCCTCCATTTTCTTTACTTCATAACCTTCCATTGCTGCCTGCAAAGCACAAATCGGGTCAATTTCTGTTACAATCACACGAGCCCCTGCTCCTGAAAGAGATTCAGCAGAACCTTTGCCCACATCACCAAATCCTGCTACTACTGCCACCTTTCCGGCAAGCATTACATCGGTTGCACGACGGATAGCATCTACTAATGATTCGCGGCAACCGTATTTATTATCGAACTTGGATTTTGTAACAGAATCATTCACATTAATAGCAGGCATGTGAAGTGTACCATTCTTCATTCTTTCATACAGACGGTGAACGCCTGTAGTTGTTTCTTCTGAAAGTCCTTTAATTCCACTGATTAATTCAGTGTAAACATCAAAAACCATATTGGTTAAATCACCACCGTCATCCAGAATCATGTTAAGCGGCTTATCCGTGCTTCCGAAGAAAAGTGTTTGTTCAATGCACCAATTAAAATCCTTTTCATTCTGACCCTTCCATGCAAATACCGGAACTCCTGCAGCCGCCACAGCAGCAGCAGCATGATCCTGAGTGGAGAAAATGTTACAGCTTGACCAGCGGACTTCCGCTCCAAGATCAGTAAGCGTTTCAATCAGAACGGCAGTTTGAATAGTCATGTGAAGACAGCCGGCTATCCGTGCGCCTTTCAGTGGTTTTTTTCCTTTATACTCTTCACGAATGGACATTAAACCCGGCATTTCTGCTTCCGCAAGTTTAATTTCTTTGCGTCCCCATTCGGCGAGGGACATATCTTTTACCTTGTAAGGTAATTTCAAATCTATAGCGCTCTTTGTTTGCATATTTAATTGTTTAAAAAAGTGGAGCGCAAATATATTTTTTTTCCTGCTTATATCCTAAAAGCAACTAATGATTTATGAGGTCGTGAGAAATCCTCGATTAAATTTTGAGATACTTACTTTTCCGATATGAAAAGGTGAAAATTTGCCTACACTCCTGCCCTACTATATCCATACACCATTATTTAAACGATGCTTTACTTTCCCATTGCAATCTTTTCTTGTGCTTGCACACGAAGTTGTCAATAACGAAATCAACAAAAGCAATAACAATAAACTATTTAATTTTCTGCTCATGGGTTATAAAAACGCTAAATAACCGGCAAATATTATATATGCAAAAAATATTCTTATATATTTAATCTTTCTTATTACATTCACGAAGTATTCAATGATGAACAGCGGATTGGAGGAATACTTTTTAAAGTTTCTCATCTATGGAAATCAATGGTTCATTAATCAGACAAGTATGGGTGAAAGCATCTCCTATACACGGGCAGAATCCTGATGTTTTCAGAATGGATATGAACGGGGTTTGGATCCGGATGAAAGATTACAACAACATAGACTCGCTCTATGGATGGACTATTTACCCATTAATGGAAAAAGAATTTAGTAATACGAATAATCTTATTCCTGTTCACACTCATAATAATCCTATCCCTCTTGCAGGAATAGACATCTCCATTGAAAAGATATTAGGCGAACGGTTTATTTAGCAGTAATGGTTTTTATTTATGCTTTACTACATTCTTGTAATAAGCACAAACCGGATTCATTACACACTCTTCACATTTCGGATTGGTAGGTCTGCAGGTTTCTCTTCCGAGAAATGAAAAATCCATTCCAACTGTCCAGTATTTCTGCGGAAGCGTTTCCATAATCTGCTTCTCTATTTTCTTTGGATCAGCGCTGGTTGCAATGCCTAATCTTTGTGCAACTCTGATAACATGTAAATCCACTATTACTCCTTCCGGTTTCTTTCCAGACTCCTGAATAATCACATTCGCAGATTTCCGTCCTATGCCTTTCAGTGCAGTCAGTTCATCCATATTAAGAGGAATATTTTCATCTGTCTTCAGTTGGCGTGCAATGCCAATGAGCCACTCTGCTTTATTTCCAAAGTTTCTTACCGTACTGATGAAAGGAAACAAATCCTCCGGTGTTACTCTTGAAAGAGCTTCCATCGTCGGGAACGCTTCAAACAATTCAGGAGCAATTTTATTTATGTGTTTATCCGAATCCTGAGCAGACAAAACTATCATCACAAGTAACTCATAAATATTGCGATACTCCAGCGGATGTTTTTTTCCTTTATACTTTTTCAGTAACGGCTGAATAGCTTCTTCCCAATTAACTTTTGCCACTGCATTTTATTTTACAGGTTAAAGTTAATCGTTTCGGATGAAACGGTTTTACCGATTATCTTTGCACCTCTTTGAATAAAAAAGGCCCGTTGGTCAAGAGGCTAAGACGTCGCCCTCTCACGGCGAAATCAGGGGTTCGATTCCCCTACGGGCTACATGAGATTGTCCTTGTTTATTCGCTATTGATTATCTGTAAAACAACACATGTCATTTCTCTATCCGGATTTTCTATGGGCTTTATCTCTTCTCAGCATTCCCGTTATTATCCATCTTTTCAATTTCAGAAGATATAAAACGGTTTACTTTCCCAGTGTAAAATTTCTTCGTGAGGTAAAAGAAAAAACAACTTCTACTTCCACATTGAAACATCTGCTGGTGCTGCTTTCACGGCTTCTGGCAGTTGCATTTTTAGTTTTTGCTTTTGCTCAACCTTATATCAAAGAAAAAGACACCAAAGTTCTTTCGGGAAGCAAAGCGGTCAGCATTTACATTGACAATTCATTTTCAATGAATGCTCTCAGCGGTGATCTTTCTCTGATGGAAACAGCAAAGCGTAAAGCAAAAGAAATTGCTAAAGCATTTTCAGCAGATGATAAATTTCAATTGCTTACCAATGATTTTGAAGGGCGGCATCAGCGATTGATAAGCCGTGACCAGATTTTAAACATGATTGATGAAGTGCAGCAAAGCCCTGATGTGAAAGATATTTCTCAGGTTATTGAACGGCAGAAATCTGCGCTGTCATCATCCAATTCACCGAACAAACTGCTTTACCTTCTTTCTGATTTTCAAAAAACCACTGCTGACCTTCAGACCATAAAACCGGATTCATCTTTTCAAATCACCTTTGTTCCGCTGAAAGCAAGTGCAGAACGGAATGTTTACATTGACAGTTGCTGGACAGAATCTCCTGTTCAACTGTTAAATCAGCCGGTAAAGTTGTTTGTGAAACTGAAGAATAACAGCGAAGAAGATTTACATGACTCCCGTCTTACGCTGAAGATTAATGAACAAGTAAAATCAATCAGTAATTTTTCCGTTTCTGCAAACGGTTCTGCAATTGACACTATTAGTTTTAATTCTTCTTCTGAAGGCTGGAACAAATGCGAACTGTCTATCACCGATTATCCTGTTACATTCGATGATAATTATTATTTCACATTTAATGTGGCAGCGCAGATACCGGTATTGGTAATTAATGAAAAGCAAGAGAACACTTTCCTAAGAGCTTTATTCAGTAATTCATCTGTGTTCAGCTATAAGCCTGTTACAGCAACACAAATCAATTATGCTGAAATAAAGCAACAGCAATTTATCGTGTTGTCGGATATTCAGGATATTTCTTCCGGATTATCAGAAGCATTGAAAAATTTTATAAACGATGGTGGCTCACTGCTGCTCTTCCCGGGAGATAAAGCCAACCTTTCTTCACTGAATTCATTTCTTACTTACGTAGGAGCAGCCAACCTTTCTTCATGGAATGTTACACCCCGTCAGGTTACTTATGTAAACACACAGGAAAAGATTTTCCATGACGTGTTTGAAAATAAAAACGAAGAGAATATCGCACTGCCGAAAACAAAAGGAAATTACACTCTCGCTTCGGGAACACAAACTGCTGCTGAACCGCTTATGAAATTAAATGACGGCTCTTCATTCATTACCAAATATTCTTTGGAGAATGGATTGTTTTATGTCTGCACCTCTCCTTTGGACAAATCTTTCAGCGATTTTCCGGTAAGCCCGTTATTTGCGCCAATGGTTTTTAAAATGGCTGTTACACGAAATACCTCACCGGCGCTTGCTTATATCATCGGCAGCAACTCATCCGTTCAGTTAGACAATACAGGTGTTACAGGTGAAGCTGTTTTTCGTTTAAAAGGACCAAAGAATGAAATGATACCTGCACAGCGGAATATCGGAAATACTACTGTTGTTTCGTTCAATAATATTGAGACCGATGCCGGATTTTATCAAATTTATCTTCCTAACACAAATAATCAGGCATGGTACGGGTTAAACTACAACCGGAAGGAATCAGACCTTTCCTGCTGGAGTGATACTGACCTGAAATCATTTGCCCAAACATCCAATATCAGGTTAATAAGCGATTCAAAAGCTAATCTGACTGCTGCAATAGGTGAGCGGAATCTGGGTGTTACACTTTGGAAAATCTGTCTGGTGTTTGCACTTTTATTTATTGCAACTGAAATTCTGCTGCTGCGGTTCTGGAAATAACTGTTACAGTTTGTACTGTAAAAAAATTACCACTTTGATTCGCACAAAAAATTCATCACATCATTTCATTTTAAAATCCTCAATTTTACTTTCTTTGCTTTGTGCATTCAAACGATAAACTAAAGATTGTTCTGCTTGGCTCTGCTCATCCGCTTCGCGGTGGATTAGCTTCCTATAATGAACGGCTTGCCAAAGCATTGCAGGATGCAGGGCATAGTGTTACAATTTATAGCTTTTCATTGCAGTATCCCTCATTCTTGTTTCCGGGTAAAACACAATTTTCAGACGGAGAACCGCCTGAAAATATTTCAATTAAATCGAAAGTAAATTCTATCAACCCATTTAACTGGTTGAAGATTGGGTATGAACTGTGCCGGATGAAGCCCGATATTTTGTTGCTAAAATACTGGCTGCCGTTTATGGGTCCGTGTTTCGGCACCATAGCAAGAATTACAAAATGGAACAAGCATACAAAAGTGATTTCCATTTTAGATAATATTATCCCACATGAAAAAAGGACGGGAGATGTTTCCTTCACCAAATATTTTGTAAAGCCGGTGGATGCCTTCATTGCTATGTCGGCAAGTGTGAAAGAAGATTTAAAAAAATTCTCTGCTACCAAACCGTGCCTGTTACAGCCGCATCCGTTGTTTGATAATTTCGGAGAAAAAATACCAAGAGAAGATGCGCTGCGTCAGTTGAACCTTTCTCCTGATTTCCGCTATCTTCTTTTCTTTGGATTCATCAGAAAATATAAAGGACTGGATATGGTGATGAAAGCAATGGCTGATGAAAAAATAAAATCACTTCCTGTAAAACTGATTGTTGCCGGAGAATTTTATGAAGATGCAAAACCATATCATGATATAATTAAGGAACTGAATCTGAAAGAGCGCGTGCTGCTCTTCACTGATTTTATCCCGAATGAAAAGGTGAAATATTATTTCTCTGCTGCTGATTTAGTCGTTCAGCCCTACCGCCATGCCACACAAAGCGGTGTTACACAAATTGCTTATCAGTTTGAAAAGCCGATGGTAGTAACCAATGTTGGTGGTTTAGCTGAAATTGTACCTGATGGAAAAGCCGGATATGTGGTTGAACCCGATGCTGCTGAAATTGCCAATGCCATCCATAAGTTTTATGAATCCGGCAATGAGCAAAAACTGATTGAAGGAGTAAAGGAAGAAAAGAAAAAATTCGGATGGGATAAAATGACAGAGAAGATTGAAGAATTGTACAGGGCATGACTTATATAAAATCAGAAAGGTACAAACTTCATAAAACAATAATACTTGCACTCTGACTAAGAGTGCAGATGAACAATACAAACCGAACTACTCGTCTTAAATTTTGTCTTCGCGGGGTTACACGCAGTGAACCCCGCGCTGAAATACTAACACAGTAATACTTATCTTGCAATCGTGTCCGTCAAAACAGAAATAGAAAATAACAACGGTTTTATTTCATCACCTTTACCTGTTACAAATGGATGCAGATGTATCAAGAATTGAAAATGTACGACATCGTTTACAAACACCTGAATAATTTCATAAAGAAAGGAGAAACGATTTGTGGGTATGTCATCATGCCGAATCGTATTCACCTGCTTACCTATCATAAAGAAGAAAACGGAAAGTTGAAAAGCTTAGTCGGGAACCTGAAACGATTCATGGCTTATGATATAGTAAAATTATATGAACAATCGGGCAATAGAAATATATTGCTTGAAATGAAAAAAGGAATTACAGGGCGAGGCAAAAGGAAAAATCAACTGAACAGGGCATTTGAGGATTCATTTGATGTAAAAAGGTGTTACAACGATTACTTCATCCAGCAAAAGTTAAATTACATTCACAACAACCCGCTTCATCCCATGTGGAATTTTGTAACCCGTACAGCAGATTACCCACATTCATCAGCGCGGTTTTATGAATCAGAAAATATTAATGATTATTCCATACCTTTGGTACATTGGTAAAGAAAAAGATGGGATGAGCAGGATAAATGATAGAGGTGCAACTGTTACAGCAACAAACACGCGGGGTTCGCGAAAAGCGTAACCCCGCTGGGACAAAATGCCCATTAGAG
>CAYRJA010000064.1:0-18413 GCA_964424455.1 uncultured Bifidobacteriaceae bacterium | reverse complement strand
TTTCTTTAAAGTGAACACTACTGCAAACTTGTTAATAAAATAAACAAAATCCAATTTGTCTATAGGTTCACCTCATTGCTGTGAAGTAAAAAGGAATAGTGTTACAGTAGTTACAGAGGGTAGCGAAGAGTATGTTTTGACTGTCATTCAGAGCGAAGTGAAGAATCTCATCGTTAAAAGTAGGGATGTCTCGTTCCTCGACATGACACGATGAAGGGGCAGATTCCTCCTTCGTCGGAATGACAGATTTTTTCTGCATATCGGACAGGATTGAAGGGCAGTAGAAACAATAAAACTTTCGGCAAATATTTTCCTCTGTTACAGTAGATATATTGATCATAAGAATTTACCTCTTCTAATCTCTTCTATTTCACCTTTTCCACCTTAATAATTTTGACCGGACAGTTTCTGGCTGCTTTCAGATTGGATTCATATTCATCATCGTCAACTGTAACACGATAAATTCCTTTGACATTTACTCCACCCACAAGGGTGCATTTACCGTCTTTCCTTGACACACGCCAGCGGTCTTTGTTTGCCTCCACACAAGCATTGCAACCGATACACTTACTTCGTTCCTGATAAATTTTAACCATCAGGCATCCACTATTTTATAGAGTTTGTCGGATGGGCGGATTTTATCTTTCATGGGCATTGAAATCATTTCTCCTTTTTTCACTTTGTCGCGCTGCAAGTTGTCCACTCTCAGTTCTTCTACCTTTTGCTGAATAACTCCGGTGGTGGGTCCGTTGATTATTATCTCATCACCTATTTCCAGTGAATGGCTTTCCATTTCAAATTCAGCCACTCCGATATTATTAAAATATTTTACTCCTTTGCCTATATAAATTTTCTTCTTGGTTGCTTTTGAACCATACGCATCATTCCACTCTCCCATGGTCTGACCCAGATAATATCCATCCCAAAATCCACGGTTGTAAACAGTAGCCAGTCGCTCTTTCCATGAATCAATTTTTTCATTTGAATAAGTTCCGTCTGCTAAAGAACCCAGCGCTTCGCGATAGCATTTTGTTACAGTAGAAACATAATCCTCACTTCTTCCTCGTCCTTCAATTTTCAAAACAGAAACTCCTGCATCCACTATTTTATCTATGAATCCAATCGTGCATAAATCTTTTGCGGACATGATGTATTCATTATCCACTTCTAATTCCTGCCCGCTTTCCTTGTCTGTTACAATATAACTTCTGCGGCAGTTTTGAATGCAAGCTCCGCGATTAGCAGAAGCAAAATCAGAATGTAAACTCAGATAACACTTTCCCGAAACCGCCATACACAAAGCGCCGTGTGCAAATATTTCAACCCTCACTAATTCACCTGATGGTCCGGTGATTTCTCTGCGCCTGATTTCTGTTACAATTTTTCCAACCTGCTCCAGTGTCAGTTCACGGGCAAGCACTACCACATCTGCAAACATGGCATAAAACTCTACCGACTCAATATTGGTTATGTTGGTTTGAGTGGAAATATGAACCGGCATTCCTACCTTCTTCGCATAGTTCATCACCGAATGATCGGAAGCGATGACTGCATTAATATCATTCTTCTTTGCTTCATCAATTATTGTACGCATCAGCGCTAAGTCGTGGTCGTACAGTATAGTATTGAGCGTGATATAGGTTTGAATATTATTTTCTTTTGCAATGGAAGAAATTTCTTTCAAATCTTCCACTGTAAAATTGATACTTGAACGGGCACGCATATTCAGTTGCTCTATACCGAAATATACTGCATTGCATCCTGCCTGAATGGCAGCCATCAGCGATTCCCATGAACCACAGGGAGCTAAGAGTTTTATGTTTTTTATTTCTTTCATTTCTTACTTTCTGAATTATCTATAAGCCGGCAAGACCTTCAGGAATTAAGAGTGTATATTCCTCCGGCTTGCGATACTGATTTATACTTTCATATTTTCTTTTGATGCCATCAGGAATGATTTAATGAAATCCTCTAATTCACCATCCATCACTGCCTGTACATTACCGGTTTCGTAACCCGTTCGGGCATCTTTCACTAACTTGTAGGGATGCATTACATAGTTACGGATTTGCGAACCCCATTCTATTTTCTTTTTTCCTGCCTCTACTACATCCCGTGCTTCGTTGCGCTTGCGTATTTCCTCTTCATACAATTTTGACTTCAACATTTTCATTGCGCGCTCTTTGTTTGCCAACTGGCTTCTTTCCACCTGACATTCAATCACTATTCCTGAAGGAGCATGATGCAACCGCACTGCTGTTTCCACTTTGTTTACATTCTGCCCGCCTTTACCGCCGGAACGAAAGGTGTCCCATGTAATATCAGCAGGATTAATTTCTATATTAATCGTATCGTCAACCAGTGGATAAACAAACACGGAGGCGAACGAAGTATGCCGGCGTGCATTGGAATCGAAAGGTGAAATACGGACAAGACGATGAACACCCGATTCTGATTTTAGAAAACCATAAGCAAACTCACCTTCAAATTCCAAAGTACATGATTTCACTCCTGCTACTTCTCCCTGCTGCAAATCAATTTTTGAAACCTTGTATCCTTTTCTTTCGCCATACATAATGTACATACGCATCAGCATAGACACCCAGTCCTGACTTTCAGTTCCACCTGCGCCGGAATTAATTTCCAGTACCGCACTCAGCTCGTCTTCGGGGTTGGTAAAAGTGGAAGTAAACTCCAAATCTTCCACCAGCGCGAACGCTTTACTGTAACTGCTTTCCACTTCTGCTGCCACAGCTTCGCCTTCCTCAAGAAATGCAAGCAACACCTCTGTTTCGTCAACAGCCGACTGAGCGGACTCGTAGTGTTCAATCCAGCTTTTGTGTGATTTAATTTCTTTAAGAAGCGTCTGTGCTTTCTGCGGATTATTCCAGAATCCGGGATCAGCCGTTTTCAGTTCTTCTTCTTTGACTTTTTCTTTCCGGTTGGCGATGTCAAAGAAACCTCCCCAGCGCCTCTGTACGGCTCTTCAAATCTTTTAGTTGATCTTGTGTCATAACGGGTGCGAAGATACAGGATTGAATAGATTTTGAAGGATGAAAAATGGGAGGTGGTGCAGAGCAAGAAGCGATATGAAAGTAAATAAGAAATCAAATAAGGATAACACTTTTCTAATAATTCTATTCCTTATTCCCGAACTTACTTATCCGACAGATTACTTACATACACAACTGTATGACAGCAATCCGTCGGACAATAAAGTGTTATTTTATCACACGTAGTTTACTCGAAAATGATATTCATTTCAACCCTGCGGTTTTTCTGACGACCTTCAGCGGTATTATTATCGGCGATAGGCCTGGTTTCTCCGTAGTACTCCACAACAATTCTGTCTGCCTGAACTCCTTTACCGACTAAATAATTTTTTACTGCATTAGATCGGTTCTTCGAGAGAATCATATTCTTCTGATCGTCACCAACATTGTCTGTATGTCCGGCAATCTTCAATCCATAAGCTGGCTTGCTAATCAGCAACTGAGCCAGTTCATTCAGTGAAGTGAAAGAACTTGAACGGATGATGTCTTTCCCTGTATCAAACTCAAGGTTATCAAATGCTCGTTTGATAATCTCCTGTTCTTTTTGCTCAAGTACAGGGCAACCCTTGTTTTCAACCGGTCCGGGAGTTCGCGGACACAAATCATCTTTATCCAGTACTCCGTCACCATCAGTATCAAGATATGGGCAACCTTTGTTTTCAACCGGTCCCGGTGCATCTATGCAGGCATCATCTTTATCAGGAATTCCATCACCGTCTTTATCACCATACGGGCAACCATTATTCTCTTTCGGTCCGGCTACATCTATACACTCATCAACATTGTCGAGTACTCCATCGTTATCTTTATCTCCGTACGGGCAGCCATTATTTTCTTTTGGTCCGGCTACATCTATACATTCATCAACATTGTCGAGTACTCCATCATTATCTTTATCACCATACGGGCATCCATTATTTTCTTTTGGTCCGGCTACATCTATACACTCATCAACATTGTCGAGTACTCCATCGCTGTCTTTATCTCCATAGGGACATCCTTTATTTTCTTTCGGACCTGCTACCTCCGGGCAAGAGTCTTCCGTATCAATAACCCCATCTCCATCACGATCGGTTATCTTTTGTGATCTTCCATAAGGTATCGGCACTTTTACTCCGAAGTAATATTTCACACTCTTCAAATTTGCTCCTGTAACATTCCGGATGATATCAGGCGAACCCATATAAAGCGGACCTGCATAAATAAAGAGTCCTGCATCAAAATGCTTCATTGTACTGAATGAAAGTGGAACACCTACGCCAAAGAATTTACTTTCAAAGCGTGGAATAATCCATCCGCTGGTTATATCGTGAACTTTGTTGGGATCATTTTTAAAAACAGGACTCCATGAAGTACCCACATTCAAGTACAAGTGTTGAACCATGCAGTAGTCAACATACAGTTTGAATGAAGTGGGAAGAGTCATGTTGAAAGTCCGCTTGTCTGTAGCGCTCGCATTTGGCCATCGGTTGTTCAATGTGTCATCCCATATTTGAATGGATTCTATGCCGCCGATTTTATAAATATCCCAGTCCTTAACATCCGCTGTAAAATCATAACTGTTAGGATCTTTTTTAAATTTTATTCCTCCTAAATCAATGACAGAAAAACCTACTTTGATTTTGTATTTATTCTGATCACGCTGTTCTGCCCATTCACCTTTTTTATTTTTGGTTTGAAAGGATGCGTGTTCAGGTCTGTATTCGTAAATGAACCCTATGTCACCACCTAAGCCCCAACTCTGAATTCCTTTATAAAAATTAAATGGATTAAACTCAACATTACTTGTGTGCCCGTACCCGACTGCACAATTAAAGAGCGAAATAGTATCGCTGTTGGTGAAATTATAATTTATGTTTTTCCCATATAAATAAGCCGCAAACCTTCCCTGCAATAATTTTAATGTAGCTCCCGCTTTAAAAAAATGTTCTTTCTTATCCGGTAAAATCGGAATTATCCGCGCATAGGTAAAATTCAATTCACTCCAACCCATGACATCCATACTGAATTTATCTGAGCGGAAACTTTTTTTCAAGAGTGGTTCATATTCCAATCCTTCTAATGATTGTTTTGCCAGTTCCGGTTCAACATTATCGAGATTAAATATGGTTCTGAATCGTGTTGAAATAGCTAAGGAATGAACAGGTGAAAGCGGAATAAGCGCTGAAGGTCCAAAGCCATCTGCATTCAACATAATTTTAGCAGACCGGTTTGTTTTCCCTGCATCCCATCCGTCTATAAAGTATGCTGACTTGATGAAATCAAAATTCTCTCCATCCTTAATCTCTTTTGTGAGATTTGAAGCAAAGAAACCGGGCTTATGCAGTCCGATAAAATCATTGTCAAAAGCAATATTCGCTCCTGCAAGATTAACATCAACGATATAGCGGCTGTCAGCTATTTCAGAAGGATTGACGAGAATAGAATTAACGCCTGCATAATTGGTAAGTGTGTAACCAATCCAGTCCTGGGCTTTTAACAAATTAACACTTGTTGTTACAAGAATACAGAAGAGAAGTTTTTTCATACTTTAAATATTTTGACACGAAAAATAATAAATAAATAATATATAGATAAGAAAAAAAGAAATGCATTTCCCACACACTGAATCTATAAACAGGGTAGTTAAATTAGCTGCTGCTGTTCAAAAACTAATGATGAGCTAAAACAGAACAGTCTCCTCCTGCCCTGCGGTGTTACAGCATCAGAGTCCCCAAACTACGCAAGGAAGAATTTGAGGAAACGAAAAGGGAAAAGGAACAAGCATAATTCTTTACGGCAACATGAAAAATACAACATAAGTTGTAGTGGAAAAATGTGATTCGCTGAATACATTTGCTTAGAAAAATATAAAAATGCCAATACGGATTTGCATAGTTGAAGACGACCCCATCATCCGCGAGAGCATGGCTGAAGTGGTTCGCAATGCGGCAGACTGCACCTTGCTGGCTGATTTTGGTACAGCAGAAGAACTGATAGGGCAATTCCGGAACCTGCATCCCGAGGTGGTGTTAATGGACATTCAACTGCCGGGGCGCAGCGGGATAGAGTGTGTGCAGGAATTAAAAGCAAAGTATCCTAAGACACAGTTTCTGATAATATCCGTGTTTGAAGACAATGAAAAAATATTTGATGCCCTTTGCGCCGGAGCAACGGGTTATTTGCTGAAGTCAACCGATTCTCAGAAACTCATTCAGGCGATTAAAGATATTTATCGTGGAGAATCGCCTATGTCGGGTGTTATTGCCCGCAAGGTGATTGGCAACTTTCAGAATACCAAGCGGAAGAGCGATTACTTCAGCATGCTTTCCGAACGGGAACGCGAAATACTTGAATACCTATCGCGCGGATACCGGTATAAAGAAATTGCCTCGCGGATTAATCTGAGCGTTATGACCGTCCGTACGCATATTCATAACATCTATGAGAAGTTGCAGGTTAGCTCCAGGACAGACGCGCTTAACAAGGTTTTTAAGACACATTCATAAGAAACATATTATAACAAAATACAACAAAAGTTGTATTGCTTTCTGCTTTTATATAGTAGTACTTTGTGTAAGTAAATAAAAAAGCAGATAGAAGATAGAGTGTTTTCACATGGGTTTTCTGTTTTCTTACTAAATGAAATATATCTTTCAATCATGAATAAGACATTTACACTTCTTATCTTAGTGCTTATCTTAAGTAACACTGTAACAGCTCAGCAGCCCGAGTTCCAATGGGTGCGTAATATGGGAGGGAGTTACATTGTACATTTACTTTCCATGAATGTAGATACTGATGGTAATGTTTATTCTACAGGCAATTTTACGGGGACAGCCGACTTTGACCCCGGACAGGGGACATATAACCTCACCTCGGCAGGTACTTACAATCAAGACGGGTTCATCAGTAAATTAGATGCATCAGGCAATTTTGTATGGGCAAAACAGATAGGTGGTACACAATCTGAAAGCGGTAATTCCATTGCCATGGATGCTTATGGCAATGTTTATACTTTAGGAGGTTTTTCAGGGACAGTTGACTTTGACCCAGGTGCGGGGGCTTATAATCTTACTTCGGCATCCTATACAGGGTTTATTTGCAAATTAGATACTGATGGTAATTTTATATGGGCAAAGCAATTCGGTAATAATACTATGAGTTCCATTGCGGTGGATGCATCAGGTAATGTTTATACCACAGGGCTTTTTACCGGAACAACCGACTTCGATCCAGGTACAACTACTTATAATCTTTCATCGGCAGGTAGTGTGGACCACTTTGTCAGTAAGTGGGATACTGACGGTAATTTTATATGGGCAAAACAATTTGCCGGAAAGTCAACCGGTAACGAATCATACCTTACTTTAGATGGAGCCGGAAATGTTTATATTACAGGAACATTCTTTGGAACCGTTGATTTTGATCCGGGACCCGGAACTCACATCCTGATTCCACCGGGATATGCTTCGGAAATCTTTGTTTGTAAGTTAGACGCTGACGGAAATTTTATTTGGGCAAAAAACATGGGTGGAACAGGACATGAATACGGCAGATCCATCGCTGTAGATGCCTCCGGTAATGTTTATACCACCGGTTCCTTTGCAGGGACAGCGGACTTTGATCCAGATGCAGGAGCTTATAACCTTACCGCAGCGGGTAACTACGATATATTCATCAGCAAGTTAGATGTGTCTGGCAATTTTTTATGGGCAAAGCGGATGGGTAGTGATTTTGTTCCAAGTGTGCTACCAGGCGCACTCGAAGAAGGTAAATCCATTGCAATAGATGTTTCAGGCAATATTTATACTACGGGAAGTTTCACCCAAACAGCAGATTTTGATCCGGGTGCAGGAACTTACAACCTTACATCAGCAGGCGACTGCGACATATTCATCAGCAAATTAAATGCTAACGGTAATTTTATTTGGGCGGGTGATATAGGTGCATCAGGAAGCGATAATGGTAGAGCTATTTCATTAGATGCCTCAGGGAATTTTTATACAGCGGGAGATTTTCAAGGTATCGCTGATTTTAACCCATTAGCCGGTGTTTCTAATCTTACTGCAGTAGGTAGTGTAGATATTTTTGTTCTAAAAATGAGTGATGGGTGTATGTCAGGAGGAGGGTTAATAATTTCTGCGACACAGGACACTATCTGCCGGGGCACTCCCGCTGTGCTGAATGTAACGGGTGCTTTAGGAAATATTCAGTGGCAATCTTCTGTAACGGGCAACAATTTTACAGGTATCCAGGGTGCAACTGAGGTAAGCTATACTTCACAGGACACTGCTAATTCATATTTCAGGGTTTATACCTCTGATGCTAACTGCCCGGATACAAGTAATGTTTTTAAATTAGTGGTTCAGCCATCTCCTATTGCCGACTTTATTTCAAGTAGTTCGGGTACTGACATTACCTTCACTGACAAAAGTAAGGGAGCCACAATTTACGACTGGGATTTTGGAGATGGCTCCACTGGTACTGAGCAAAACCCTGTTCATACTTACGCTTCTGCGGGAAGTTACAGGGTATGCCTTACAGTGTTTAACGGTTCCAACTGTTCTTTCACTACTTGTAGAGATATAGAAGCAGGAATAGGAACAGGTGTTACACTTATTGAAACGGATAATCAATTTAAAATCTATCCCAACCCGTTCAGTGGTAGTATTACAATTGAGCAAGCAAATATCAACAACACGATAGAAAGCATAGAGATATATGACTTGTTGGGTAGGAGAGTTTATGGAAAGTATCAGACGGTACAAACAGAAAATGCTGAACTTCAAACTATAAATCTTTCCAACTTAGTCAGCAGTATGTACTTCGTGAAAGTGAAAACAACAGGAAAAGAAGATTCACTCTTTCGATTAGTAAAGAATTAATCAGAGGAAAGAAACAATAAAAAATTTTGAATTAAGATAACCGATACAATTACACAATCATGAACAAAATATTTGCACTTATTATCTTAATGCTTATCTTAAGTAACACTGTAACAGCTCAACATCCGGAGTTTCAATGGGTGCAAAACATGAAAGCTAACGAGGGACTGGTAGCTTCCATGACGCTGGATAAGTCCGGTCATATTTATATCACAGGGGTTTTTGGTGGAACAGCCGACTTTGATCCGGGTGTCGGAGTTTACAATCTTACTGCAGCAGGACTCTATAGTCATTCTATTGTCAAATTGGACGCTTCGGGTAATTTTATCTGGGCGAGAAGTTTTGGCGGAGCAGTGGGTTCTTCTACCAATGGATCTGCCAGTACTGTGGATGCCTCCGGTAATGTTTATACCACAGGATATTTTGGTGGAGCAGTTGACTTTGATCCGGGTGTGGGAACCTACAGCCTTACTGTAGCAGGGAGTGGAAAAGATGCGTACATAGTCAAATTGGATGCTTCCGGCAACTTTGTGTGGGCAAAGCAGTTGAGCGGCACTGATTATGGAATGGGAATTTCTATTGCAGTGGATGCTTCCGGCAATACTTATACTACAGGACTTTATAGAGGAACAGTTGACTTCGATCCGGGTGTGGGGACTTATAACCTTACTGGGATAGGCGGCGAAACTAGTTTCATTGTCAAATTAGATAACGACGGTAATTTTTTATGGGCAAAGCAATTTCTCGGAAAGCCGGGAGGTACCTCAGGAGGATTCGGTATTGCTTTAGATAATTCCGGTAATGTTTATACTACAGGTCGTCTATCCGGGACAGTTGATTTCGATCCTGGATCGGGAACTTACAATATTACTTCGTATAGGATATTTGTTAGTAAACTGGATGCTGATGGTAATTTTGTATGGGCAAAAGGTATGGGTGGAGGAGATGGAGATGGAGGTGTTTCCATCGCTTTAGATGCCGCCGGTAATGTTTACACTACGGGAGGTTTTAGGACAGGCGATTTTGATCCGGGTTCAGGAATTTACAACCTTACAGATTTAGGGCAAGGCGATATATTCATTAGTAAATTAGATAATGATGGTAATTTTGTATGGGCAAAAAGTATAGGTGGAAATCTATGGGACTATGGTTATTCCATTGCAACGGATGCTTTGGGCAATGTTTATACTACCGGATGGTTTAGAGGGACAGCGGACTTTGATCCGGGTACCGGAGTTTATAATCTTACTGTGGCAGGAGAAGGCGATATATTCATCAGTAAATTAGATGCATCGGGTAATCTTATCTGGACGGGGCAAATAGGTGGAAACTATAACGATGAGGGTAGGTCTGTTGCGCCAGATGCTTCGGGGAATCTATATATTGCAGGGAATTTTGAAAGCACAGCAATAGATTTCGATCCGGGTTCAGGCACTTACAATGTTTCATCTTCAGGCGGATGGAGTAAGTATATTCTCAAAATGAGTGGTGGATGTATGGCAGGAGGGAAGTTAATAATTACTGCCTCGCAGGATACCATCTGCCGGGGTACTCCGTCAGTTTTAGATGTAACAGGCACTACAGGAAATGTTCAATGGCAATCTTCTGTAACAGGTAGTAATTTCACAGGTATATCGGGTGCAACCGGAGCCAATTATATTTCACAGGATACAGCCAATTCTTATTTCCGGGTTTACACCTCCGATGCCAACTGTCCGGATACAAGTGATGTCTTTAAATTAGTGGTCCAGCCGTCACCAGTTGCCGACTTTATTTCAAGCGGTTCGGGTACTGACATTACCTTCACTGACAAAAGTAAGGGAGCCACAATTTACGACTGGGATTTTGGAGATGGCTCCACCGGTACGGAGCAAAACCCTGTTCATACTTACGCTTCTGCGGGAAGTTACCGGGTATGCCTTACGGTATTTAACGGCTCCAACTGTTCTTTCACTACTTGCCGGGATATAGAAGCAGGAACAGGAACAGGTGTTACACTCATTGAGGCGGATAATCAGTTGAATATATACCCCAATCCATTCATTGGCAGCATTACAATAGAGCAGACAAGCGCTAATAATCCAATAGAAAGCATAGAAGTATATGATTTGTTAGGGAGGAAAGTTTATGAGCAGCAGTTTTCGTCAGATCAAACTTCAAACTCCAAACTCCGAACTGTAAACTTTTCTGCCTTAGCTGATGGTATGTACTTTCTGAAATTGAAAACGAAAGATAGAACTGTTACACTTTTTCGGACAGTGAAGAATAGAGCAGATGAATAAAACAATAAAAAAATTTAAATTAAGATAATCCATACAATTACACAATCATGAACAAAACAATTACACTCATCATCTTAACACTTATTTTAAGCAATACTGTAACAGCTCAACAACCCGAATTTCAATGGGCGCGCAATATGGGGGGGAATAACAGTGACTATTTAAAATCCATGGTGTTAGATGGTGCAGGGAATGTTTATACCACAGGTTTTTTCACCGGAATAGCCGACTTTGATCCTGGGCCGGGAACATGCAATTTTACTTCGGCAGGGCAGAATGACATTTTTATCAGTAAGTTAGATACTTCGGGTAATTTTGTATGGGCGAAACAATTACAAGGCGCACAATCCGAAGTGGGGACATCCGTTGCAGTAGATGCAGTTGGTAATGTTTATACTACGGGGTATTTTCAGGGTACCGTTGACTTTGACCCGGGTGCCGGAACTTACAATCTTACACCACCAAAATATTTTTCAGGATTCATTAGCAAATTGGATGGGGATGGTAATCTTGTATGGGTAAAGCTATTAGAAGTCAGTTTCGGTTCCGGATCCATTGTTTTGGATGCATCCGGTAATATTTATACCACAGGATATTTTCAGGGAACAGTTGACTTTGATCCGGGTGCTGGAACATACGATCTTTCATCGGCAGGTAGTGCGGATCAATTTGTCAGTAAGTGGGATACTGACGGCAATTTCGTATGGGCAAAACAATTTGCCGGTAAGTCAACTTGCCTCGAACCATATATTACTATGGATGCATTCGGAAATGTTTACACCACAGGCACCTTTTATCAAACGGTTGATTTTGATCCAGGCGCCGGAACTTATAATCTTGTAGCGAATGGAACCGCTTCAGATATTTTTATCAGTAAATTGGATAATGACGGTAATTTTATATGGGCAAAACTATTGAGTGGAACGGGGAATGACTATAGCTGGGCTATTGCTGTAGATGCTTCGGGCAATGTTTATACGACGGGTTCCTTTTTCGGAACAACCGACTTCGATCCGGGATCGGGAACTTACGACTTTACAGCAGCGGGATACGGAGATATATTCATCAGTAAATTAGATGCTTCCGGCAATTTTGTATGGGCAAAGCAGATGGGTAGTGATTTTGTTCCGGGTATTCTAACAGGTTACTTCGAAGGAGGCTATGGCATAGCAGTGGATGTGTCCGGTAATGTTTATACCACAGGACAATTTCAAGGAACTACCGACTTTGATCCCGGATCTGGTACTTACCACCTTACGGCGAAATATTCCAACAGAGATTATGATATATTCATTAGCAAATTAGATGCTTCGGGGAACTTTATTTGGGCTGGCGGAATGGGTGCAACAGGAGAAGATAATAGCAGAGCCATTGCATTAGATGCTTTAGGAGGAAGTCTTTATATTGGAGGGAATTTTACGAGTACAGTAGATTTTGACCCTGGTTCAGGCGTTTTTTATATAAATTCAACAGGTAATAGCAGTACTGCTGTGGATATTTTTATTCTCAAGATGAGTGGCGGATGTATGGCAGGAGGAAGATTAATGATTACTGCATCACAGGACACCATCTGCCGGGGTACTCCCGCTGTGCTGAACGTAACGGTCGCTTCAGGAGATATCCAGTGGCAATCTTCTGTAACGGGCAACAATTTTACAGGTATCCAGGGTGCAACTGAGGCAAGCTACATTTCACAGGACACCGTCAATTCCTACTTCAGGGTTTATACCTCTGATGCCAACTGTCCAGACACAAGTGATGTTTTTAAATTAGTGGTTCAGCCATCTCCTGTTGCCGACTTTATTTCAAGCGGTTCGGGTACTGACATTACCTTCACGGACAAAAGTAAGGGAGCTACTGTTTACAACTGGGATTTTGGAGATGGCTCCACCGGTACGGAGCAAAGCCCTGTTCATACATACACTTCTCCGGGGAGTTACCGGGTATGCCTTACGGTGTTTAACGGCTCTAACTGCTCCTTCACTACCTGTCGTGATATAGATGCGGGCATAACGACAAGTGTTACAGATATTTTCGCTCAAGATAATTTTATACTCTATCCCAATCCGTTCAGCCGCAGCATTACGATTGAGCAAAGGAATATGAATAAACCCATACAGGGAATTGAGCTATATGATTTGCTTGGAAGAAAGATTTACAGTGAGTATCCGGGAACTCCAAACTTTATATCCGAAACCCCAAACTTCAAACTTCTAATTGAGATTCCCGCCTTGCCCAACGGCATGTACTTCGTGAAAGTGAAAACAAAGAACGCGGATTACATAGATCGGGTGATAAAACAATAATAACAGCGGCATGACTGAATCAATTACTCTATCGGCGGGGATGACAAGTAGAGGAGTATGACAGTGTTGGACGAACAAATGTTTTACCTTAAAACCATACTACAAAAAATACAACAAAAGTTGTATTGCTTTCTGTCTTTGTATGGCAGTACCTTGTGTAAGCAAATAAAAGAGCAGATAGAGAGAATCCATCATAAACAAACATTTTCTATCGCTCTCTAATAACTCAATTCTCATGAAAAAGACAATAACACTTTTAGCGCCTGCACCGCGCACCTTCACAGGAAACAAGGAGAGGGACGGAATCAGGATAAATGGCGACGCGGAGTTACGCGAAGCGAACTCCGCTGTGTCAGAAAATGAACTAATTAATTTCTTAATCAATCTTAAACCTAATACTATGAAACATGCTAATCAATCCAATTCCTTTTTTTCATTTCATTCATCACTAATACAAAAAGGAAAGCGAAAGATGTTTCTTTTGCTAGCCATCATTTTTACAATGGCTCTGTCGCCATCTTATAATTTTGCTCAGTCCCCCGTAACTTTAGATGCCTCCTTTAATCCCGGAACAGGAGCAGATAATACTGTCCATTCAATGGCTATCCAGAGTGACGGTAAAATAGTGATTGTCGGAAATTTCACTTCCTACAACGGTACTTCCATCAACCGCGTTGCCCGTCTGAATACAGATGGAACATTGGATGCCACCTTTAATCCCGGAGGAACTGGAGCAAATGCAGAGGTATATGCCCTCGCTGTTCAAAGTGACGGTAAAATATTGATTGGAGGATTGTTTACTACCTACAACGGCACTGCCAGGCAATATCTTGCCCGCCTGAATACAGACGGAACATTGGATGCTACCTTCCCCGGAGGATCTGCACCAAATAATTTTGTTCTTTCAATCGCTGTCCAGAGTGATGGAAAGATATTGATTGGCGGATATTTTACTTCCTTTAAAGTCCGTATTGCCCGCCTGAATGCAGACGGAACATGGGATGCCACCTTTAATCCCGGATCTGGACCAAATAGTAATATCTGGTCAATCGCTGTCCAGAGTGACGGAAAGATATTGATTGGCGGAATTTATTCTACCTACAACGGTGCTACTGTCGGGAGGAATATTGCCCGCCTGAATGCAGACGGAACATTAGATGCCTCCTTTAATCCCGGAGGAAGTGGATGTAGCATGCCAGATGGTTATATTTATTCAGTCGCTATCCAGAGTGACGGAAAGATATTGATTGGCGGAATGTTTGGCTCCTACAATGGTACTACCATCACCCGCATTGCCCGCCTGAATGCAGACGGAACATTAGATGCCTCCTTTAATCCCGGAACAGGAGCAAATGCTACTGTCCGTTCAATCGTTATCCAGAGTGATGGAAAGATATTGATTGGCGGAGATTTTACTTCCTACAACGGTACTACCCAAAACCGCATTGCCCGCCTGAATGCAGACGGAACATTAGATGCCACCTTTGATACCGGAACCGGAGTTGATAACACCATCTCAAGAATAGCTATCCAGAGTGACGGTAAAATATTGATTTGTGGATCGTTTACTTCCTACAACGGTACTGCTATAAACCGTATTGCCCGCCTATTATGGGATATAACACCTTCCATTGCAGTTAACTCCTTAAGCAGTACGAACCTGTGTACAGGGAACAATGTAACTGTCAATTATACCTGTAGCGGTTTTACCCCAACCGGAAATATTAATGTAGAGCTAAGCGATTCATCGGGTAGTTTTGCTTCGCCTGTTATTATCGGCACAGGTACCGGACCAAGCGGAAGTATTGTTGCTACTATTCCGGGCAACACTCCTGTCGGTACGGGGTACAGAATAAGAGTGGTCAGCAGTAATCCTGCTGATACAAGCAGCGATAATGGAAAAGATATCAGTATTAACAAAAGTATCACGGATGTTGCCTTTGTTGCCATATCCGCATCATCCACTTCAGTATGTCAAGGAAAAACAGTTATTTTTTCAGCTACACCCACTAACGGAGGAACAAAACCTGCTTATCAGTGGAAAGTAAATGGAGTGAATGTAGGAACTGATAACAGCACATTTAGTACTTCTTCACTTGCTAATCAGGATTCGGTTAATTGCATTCTGACTTCCGGCATTGCATGTATCACCGGCTCGCCGGCTACTTCCAATACATTACTTATTACAGTGAGCGACAACGTTCAATCCGGAACTGTAACAGCTCTGCGGGATACAATATGCAGAGGAACGCCTGCGCTACTTAATGTAACAGGTAGTTCAGGAGCAATTCAATGGCAAACCTCTCAGACGAATGTTAACTATACAGACATAGCAGGAGCATCAGAAACAAGTTACACGCCATTACCTGATACGGACAGCTACTATCGTGTTTATACTACCAACGGTAATTGTTCAGACACGGCAACAGGGGTAAAGATTATAGTTAAACCCTCGCCGATAGCCGATTTCACTTATACTCAGACAGGCAGTAATGATAAACAAATCAGCTTTAACACAGGTGGGACACAGGATGCCAGTATTTTTGAATGGGATTTTGGTAATGGGGATACTTCTAATGAGATCAATCCGGTTTATACCTATGCAAAAGAAGGGCTCTACCATGTATGTCTGACGGTTTACAATGGTTCGAACTGCTCTTTTTCGATATGCAAAGATGTACAGGCAGGCATAACCGGAACCGGTGATATCGAACAATATAGTGAATGGAAGATTTACCCTTCACCGTTTAGTTCTGATTTGTATATAGAACTACCTTCCAATCATCAGATAAAACAAGTGGAGCTTATAGATGTTGCCGGTAAAATGATAAAGAGTGAGCAGATAACTGAAGGTACCGGAATATTAAGAATAGACGGCAAGACGCTACCACAAGGAGTTTACTTTCTGAAAGCAATGCTGCCTCACTCGGTTTATGTACAGAAGGTAGTGAAGATGAACTAAGGAAAACATAAAGAATTCGATATAAATGAAAAAAATACTGATATTTTTTTCAATTACTTTAGGAGTCAATCTTACTGTTATAGCTCAGCAGCCGGAATTCCAATGGGTGCGACAGTTTGGAGCAGCATCAAATGACAATGGACTTTCCATTGCGGTGGATGCTGCCGGAAATGTTTATACCACAGGATATTTTAGGGGCATAACAGATTTTGACCCGGGACCGGGAATCTTTAACCTTACCGCCGTAGGAACTGGTGACGACATCTTCATCAGCAAATTAGACCCTGCTGGGGATTTTGTCTGGGCAAAACAATTCGGTGGAACAGATGGCAAAGCAAGTAATTCCATTGCAGTGGATGCTGCCGGAAATGTTTATACCACAGGATATTTTTCACAGACCGTGGATTTTGACCCGGGTCCGGCAGACTTTCCACTTTCCGCTACGGGAGTTACCGGTGACATCTTCATCAGCAAATTAGACGCTGCGGGGGATTTTGTATGGGCAAAACGAATAGGCGGAACAGGAGGTGAGCAGGGAAATTCCATTGCAGTGGATGCCGCAGGAAATGTTTATACCACAGGGCGTTATTCACAGATCGTGGATTTTGACCCGGGACCAGGAACTTATAATCTTTTCGCTACAGAAGTTAATAACAGTAACATATTTGTCAGTAAATTAGATGCTTCGGGCAATTTCGTTTGGGCAAAACAATTAGGCAGTACGGAACCAAACGAACTAGGTAATTCCATTGTATTGGATGCTAACGGAAATATTTATCTTACAGGAGGTTTCAGAGACACAGCCGATTTTGACCCAGTATCCGGGACTTTTGACCTTGTTTCTGCGGGACAACAGGACATCTTCGTTTGTAAATTAAATCCTTCGGGTAATTTGGTTTGGGCAAAGCAAATGGGCGGAACAGGTGGCGGAAATATTGGTGAGATGGGAATTTCCATTGCAGTGGATGCTGTCGGAAATGTTTATACCACAGGAATTTTTGAGAGTGCATTAGCTGATTTTGACCCGGGACCAGGAACTTATGATCTTGAGAAAACAGGTTCCTTTTATGATGTCTTTATCAGCAAATTAGACACTGCGGGGGATTTTGTCTGGGCAAAACGAATAGGCGGAACATACATAGACGAGGGATACTCTATTGCCTTGGATGCTGCCGGTAATATTTATACCACAGGATATTTTTCACAGACAGTGGATTTTGACCCAGGACCGGGAACTTTTATCCTTACCGACATGGGAGACATTTATGACACCTTTATCTGCAAATTAGATGCTGCGGGGGATTTTGTCTGGGCAGAGCAATTTGGCGGATCATCAAGATGCTACTCCATTGCAGCAGATGCTGCCGGTAATATTTATACTACAGGTGATTTTTACGGAACAGATGTGGATTTTAACCCGGGTGCCGACGCTTACAATCTGACTTCGGCAAACTTCGATATTTTTGTACTTAAGTTGGGGGGGTGTGGCAGCAGCTTAGTGATTACTGCCTCACAGGACACTATCTGCCGGGGTACTCCCGCTGTTCTGGATGTAACGGGCGCTACAGGAGATATTCAATGGCAATCTTCTGCAACCGGCAACAATTTTACAGGTATATCGGGTGCAACCGGAGCCAATTATATTTCACAGGATACAGCCAATTCTTATTTCCGGGTTTACACCTCCGATACCAACTGTTCGGACACAAGTAATGTTTTTAAATTAGTGGTTCAGCCATCTCCTGTTGCCGACTTCATTTCAAACGGATCGGGGACTGCTATTACTTTCACTGACAAAAGTAAGGGAGCTACTGTTTATAATTGGAATTTCGGAGATGGCTCCACCGGTACGGAGCAGAATCCTGTTCATACATACACTTCTCCGGGTAGTTACCGGGTATGCCTTACGGTGTTTAACGGCTCTAACTGCTCCTTCACTACCT
>CAYRJA010000063.1:0-18424 GCA_964424455.1 uncultured Bifidobacteriaceae bacterium | reverse complement strand
CTCAAACGGTAATAAAACTTATTCCCCTATTTTTGATTCATGCAACAACACCCTTCTGAATTATGATTTTCTCTCCTAAACCGGCATTGATTACTTTTGCGCACTTTCTACAAAATGAGTATTGAATCAGAAATAGCAAAGCGAAGAACCTTTGCCATTATTGCGCACCCTGATGCGGGTAAAACAACTTTAACTGAAAAGTTTCTGCTCTTTGGCGGAGCTATTCAGGTAGCAGGAGCGGTGAAGAGCAACAAGATAAAAAAACATACCACTTCCGACTTCATGGATATTGAACGGCAGCGTGGAATATCGGTTGCTACATCGGTAATGAACTTTGAGTACAACGGGAAAATTATCAACCTGCTGGATACTCCCGGTCACAAGGATTTTGCCGAAGACACTTATCGCACACTTACGGCAGTGGATAGCGTGGTGCTGGTGATTGACTGTGTAAAAGGCGTGGAAGCACAGACCGAAAAACTAATGGAGGTTTGCCGGATGAGAGATACGCCGGTCATCATCTTTGTAAACAAGATGGATAGAGAAGGACGAAATCCATTTGACTTACTGGATGAATTAGAAGAAAAATTAGATATAAAAGTCCGTCCGCTTAGTTGGCCTATCAGCATTGGTCAAACTTTTAAAGGCGTTTACAATTTGTTTGACAAGTCGCTGAATCTTTTCCATCCCAGCCGGACAACTGTAACAGAAGATATTGTAAGTATCACTTCACTGGAAGATAAAACGCTTGACAAGTATATTGACCCGTTTGCCAATCAACTGCGTGAAGATGTTCATCTGATAGAGGGAGTTTATGATCCTTTTGATCCGGAACAATATTTAGCAGGAAAATTAGCTCCTGTTTTTTTCGGAAGCGCTGTAAATAATTTTGGCATTCGTGAGTTGCTGAATACCTTTACATCTATTGCTCCCAATCCTGTAAAGCGTCCTGCTGATTTGCGCTTTGTGGAACCAACAGAAAAAGATTTTACCGGTTTTGTTTTTAAGATACATGCCAACCTTGACCCGCGCCATCGCGACCGCATCGCCTTTCTCCGCGTTTGTTCCGGAAAGTTTGAACGGAATAAATTCTTTCATCATGTGCGACTGGATAAACAAGTCAGATTCAGCAGTCCGGCAAGTTTTATGGCTCAACAAAAAAGTATTATTGACGAAGCATTTCCTGGAGATGTTATCGGCTTGTATGATACCGGCAATTTTAAAATCGGCGACACATTAACGGAAGGTGAACATCTTCACTTCAAAGGTATTCCGAGTTTCTCTCCTGAAATATTCAAGGAACTGATGAATGATGATCCAATGAAAACAAAGCAACTTGAAAAAGGAATCCGTCAGTTGACGGATGAAGGTGTTGCTCAACTTTTCATTCAGCAGCCCGGCAACAGAAAAATTGTCGGCACTGTAGGAGAATTGCAGTTTGAAGTGATTCAGTATCGTTTGCAGAATGAATATGGCGCAAAATGCTCTTTCAAACCTTTAACCTTGTTCCGCGCATGCTGGATTACCAGCGACGATAAAAAAGCATTGCAGGAGTTTGTGCGGCTGAAAGCGGCTCAGGTTTGCACTGACAAAGATGAACATTATGTGTATATGGCGGAATCGCAGTGGATGCTGAATACAATGATAGAACAACACCCACATATTCATTTTCATTTTACATCTGAGTTTAAGAAGGATTTAGCTGAGGCATAGCTGAAAGAGATGTATAAAAATTCCGGTTGTTTATACTTTCCTGCCTCATTCTCCGTTTATCATTCTCACTTTTACCTACTTTGCACATCCTTTGTGCCTCATGAATTATTTGAATTGTGTTGAGTAAAATCATTCTTCCGCTGCTTATTATCATAGCTATACTGAATACTGTTACAGTATCCGCACAATCGGGAGATTCTGCCAAAACAGTGCAGAAAAAATTTGTATTCATTCCCAAAGAACATTCGCCGCGTGTGGCAGGTATCGCTTCCGCAATAATACCCGGACTGGGTCAGGCATATAATAAAAAGTACTGGAAGGTGCCTGTTGTATATGCCGGAGTAGCTGTAGCCGGCTATTTTATTTATAGAAATTATACAATTTACCACAACTTTCGTCAGGCATACATTTACAGCCACGATGCAGACTCTTCCAGTTACCTTGAATCATTTTCCGTTTGGGGAATTGACGGCAGCAAAACCTACTACCCCGCCCTTTATGACAATACGCGCCAATTAGATATTGTGGACGGCTACCGTAGATATCTTGACCTGTCAGTGATTGCTGCGGCTGCCGTGTATGGACTGAACATATTAGATGCAGTAGTGGATGCTCATTTGTATCACTTCGATGTCGGCGATAACCTGAGCATGACTGTTCTGCCTAAACCTCCGCTCAACTTTCATAACATATCTACTACAGGTGTTACACTAAAAATTCAATTCTAAAAATGAAGATTGCATTAATCGGCTACGGCAAAATGGGAAAGATGATTGAAGAACAGATTCTTCAATCAGGAAAACATGAAGTGGTCTTAAAAATTAAGAGTGAAAATGTAACCGACCTTACTATTGAGAACCTGCAAAAGGCAGATGTGGCTATAGAGTTTTCTCATCCATCTGCCGCCATTCAGAATATGATGCTTTGCATAAATGCAGGAGTTCCAGTTGTAACAGGCACAACAGGATGGTATAATCAGAAAGAAGAAGTGATGAAATATTGCATTGAGAAAAACGGCTCGGTGATATATGCAGGCAACTTCAGTATCGGTGTAAATATATTTTTTGCCCTCAACAAAAAGTTAGCTGAGTTGATGAAGCATCATTCACAATATGATGTTTCCATACAGGAAATTCACCACACCGCGAAGAAAGATGCTCCAAGTGGTACGGCTATTTTTCTGGCAAATGATATTTTATCCATTAGCCCTGAAAAGAAAAAATGGGTTAATCACTTTTCAAAAAATGCAGAAGAACTTTCTATCGTTTCCGTCCGTGAACCGGATGTTACAGGCACTCATATCGTAGTGTATGATTCGGAAGTGGATGAAATAGAAATCAGGCACGCAGCATTCAGCAGACAAGGATTTGCAGAAGGTGCAATACTGGCTGCAGAATGGATTGGTGATAAGAAGGGCTTTTTTACCTTTGGCGACATCTTAAACCTTTAATGTGAAAAGGTCAGAGATGAAAAGAAAAAAACAATATTGACTTTTCATCATTCACAACACAAACTATGAATTGGAAATTCTGGAAAAGCTCCGGCAGAAAATCAAAGACCCGCGAATGGATAGATGCACTAATCTTCGCTGTAATCGCAGCCACCATTATCCGCGGACTGGCAATTGAAGCATACACTATTCCGACTCCTTCTATGGAGAAATCATTGCTGGTGGGTGATTTTCTTTTCGTCAGTAAAATGCACTATGGTGCGCGAATGCCCATGACGCCTCTGTCTTTTCCGTTTGCTCATAATACGCTGCCGCTGATTGGTGGAAAGTCTTATCTCGAATGGATTAAGCTGGGTTACCACCGGCTTCCCGGTTTTACAAAAATTAAGAATAATGATGTGGTCGTATTCAATTACCCGATGGAAGCCGATCCGCCATTTAACCGCCCTGTTGACAAGCGCGAGAATTATATTAAACGCTGCATTGCCATTCCGGGCGACACGCTGCAAATTATTAACGCTGAAGTATTCATTAACGGGAAGAAAAATATGAAACCACCCAGACGACTGGAGACTTACACCGTTATCACCGGAGATGGAAGTCCTATCAATGAAAAGACTCAGGAGAAAATGGAAATGACTGAAATGGGGCAACTGAATTATCCGGGCGCATACCTCTATGGCTTGATGGATACCACTGTTGCAGAGCTGAGAAAATTTCCCGGTATCAAGAAGATAGAGCCTTTTATTTATCCCGCAGGATTTGATCCTACTCCCGGAGAAACTTTCCCTTATGATGCAAAAAGATTTCCATGGAATATTGATAATTACGGACCGATTGTAATTCCCAAAGAAGGTGTTACAGTTCATCTGACCGTTGACAATTTTGAATTGTACCATCGCATTATCACGGTATATGAGCATCATGATTTTAATTTTACTGATGGTAAATTTTTTATTGACGGGAAAGAAGACAGCACCTATACTTTTAAAATGAATTATTACTGGATGATGGGCGACAACCGCCACAACTCTCTCGACTCGCGGTACTGGGGATTTGTTCCCGAAGACCATATTGTGGGCAAGGCATGGTTCATCTGGATGTCGTGGGATAAGGATGGAAACATCTTTAACAAGATTCGCTGGAGACGACTGTTTAATCCTATTCGCTAACTGCGGGTAAATCATACCAACAGGTTGAACCGTAGATAATAGTTCAAATTGTAATTGAGATAACTAAAACATTTTCCTGTAACAGCGTTTCCGTTTGTGCTGAATATGTTCGTAGTTTTTCCAGTTGGAAATAGCGTTGGTGTTGGTTTCAAAAATGCCCGTCGTTTCGATGTACTTCATTCCTTTGGCAAGGATTACCTTTTGTATTTCTGCCATTAGTATCACTCCTGCTCCGGTGGACTGAGCTTCTTTCTTTACGCCGGTCAGCATTTGGTCCATTACCTCTTTTCCTTTTCTTGCCTGTAACAGATGATAAAATCCCAAGGGGAAAAGACTGCCGTTTGCCTTCTGCATGGCTTCCGATAAACTGGGCAATCCGATAATGAAGCCAATCATCTCCTCTTTCCATTTTACCATCTTCACAAATTCAGGATTTAACAGTTTTATGTATTTCTCTTTGTAGAACTCCATCATATCAGGAGTGAAATCTGTTACATAAGGCAGGTCGCTGAAAGCATCATTTAATATGGAGAAAATAGTATTGGAATGAGGAAGTAATTCTGCCATTGTTTTAAAATGAATCACTTCTATGCCATATCTTTTTTGAATGAGCGCTGCACCTCTGTTTGCTTTTTCCACTGCGGCAGTCCCTACGGTTAACCGGAATTCCACCCAGTCATTTTCTTTCTGATAACCTAACTGCTCAAGATATTTATGATAATATTCATGATGATAAACAGAAGCAATAGAGGCAAGATGATCGAATCCTTCCACCAACATTCCCTGCGTATCCAGATTGGCAAAACCTAAAGGTCCATGAATGCCTTTCATTCCATTTTCTTTTGCCCATGATTCAGCAGTGGAAATAAGTTTTTCTAACACATCCTTGTCATCAATAAATTCAAGACGGGAAAATCTTGCCATCTGTTCTCCCGTTTTCTTATTATAATCATTATTGATAATAGCCCCTATCCTACCCACACATTTTCCATTCTTGTAAGCCAACCAGAATTTTGCCTTGCAAAATTTGAACGCAGGATTTGTATCCGGAAACAGCGCTTTTACTTCTCCGGTTTTTAAAGGCGGCGTCCAGTATTTACATCCTTTATAGATACGAAAAGGAAGATTGACAAACTCTTTTGCCTGTGCTTTGTTGCTGACTTCTTTTATTTCTATTTGCATAAATAAGAATGACAAATGTATATTTTAGAAGTATTCAGAAGGAAATTATTTTAATAAAAGTTGAACTCATCTGCTTGTCCGGTTATTTGAATTTCCTGCTGTAAAGCTGTTTGAACACTGAAGAAAAGCTTTTCCGAGTTTCACTAAATTTTCAGACAATGAATCTTCAGGATTATTCAGAATTTCTTTCCCTCTGTTGTTGTCATAAATCACACTCTTGTCTTTTGTGATTAATCCAAATCCGTTGTCGAAGGCATAATAAGCATATTCAGGACTGTAAGGATTAAAAATATTTTTACTTCTCGGATACTTATCATTATGAATTTTCATTTGCGCAAACAGTGTGGCTGCAATATCTGTATGCGATGAAACTCTTTCATTGATTGTTCCGCAATATTCATCTTTCAGCGCACCGCCCATCAGCAACATGGGGATATGATGTCTTTTTATTTCAAAATTACTCCTCATCAATGGGTAGCGGCAGCCATGATCTGCAACAATAATAAACAGCGTGCTATCATACCATGATTGCTGTTGTGCTTTCTTTATAAAATCATACAAACAACTGTCAGAGTAGTGGACAGTGTTACAGTAAGCATTAGCAACCGGATCATTAAACTGGTGAAAATAACCGGGCACATCTGCATCCCACCATTCGTGTGTAGTTAATGTTCCTGCCATTGAGAAGAAAGGTTGTTTCTCATTCGGTAGATTTTTCAAGTACAGTGCAAACAACTCTTCATCATAAGCGCCCCATGCTGTTTTCCTTTTAATGATAAAATCATTTTCGCCTGTCATGTAATTCACTCCTCCGCTTCGCAAATATGCTTCCATGTTATCAAACTGTAATCTGCCGCCATAGTAAAACGAAGTTTGATAATTAAGCGAATCCATATCTCTGAACAGGTTGGGCAACTTGTCAAATTTTCCCCATGAATAAATTACAGATCCTTGTGGTTGAGCCGGAAAGGCACTCAGCATTGCCAGCAATCCCTGCTCTGTGCGATAGCCCGTTGAGTAAAAATTGGTAAATAACATTCCTTCTTTAGCCATCGCACAGAACCCGGGTGTTACACCTTTCTCACCCCCCAGACACTCTACGACATCAGCCGTCCAGCTTTCTAAAAAAATCAATATAACATTTGGTCTTTGTGTTTTAAGAATTTGAATGGTGGTGTCTTTATCAGCATGATTTAATTTATTAAAATATTTTTTTGCATCGGATTCTGAAAAATAAGGATATGGGTTTTTCAGCGCATCAACAGGATGAACAAACAAATCGGCAAGATTCCAGAAACTGTTGAGCGCTGCATAATTCAGCAGCGGCTGGTCACTGAAAAATACCTGATTGCGGTTGAGCGGAATTTTCTGAACACCTCCTCTTACACCAATAATAAATAGCGATACAACAATAACTGTAACAGACAATTTAGCCGTTAGTTTCATCTCTTGCCAGTGGTAACTGCCGCAGATTTTTTTTCGCAGCCAGAGAAACAGGATAACCTCCACTGCCAGTACCGGAAACAGAAAAAGTGTAGTACCTGAAAACAGCATTGGCAATACATCTTTTGGATAAGCAAGATAGGAAAGCGCTTTTGCATTAAACTTGGTTCCCCATGCTTTATAAAGCCCGATGTCCACCGCACAAAGAATACAGCAGAAGATAACTGTTACAATGACCACCCATTTGATAAATGTGTTTGTTGCCTTTTCACTCAACCGCCAAACTGAAAGCAGTAACACTATCAGTGGCAGCGAAATAAGATACATTGCCGCCGACAGATTCATTCGCTGCGCAATAATCATTGAATGGAAAAACCCGGCGCTGCTTCCCTGAAACGAATCTTTATTTATATAGAGAAAAAGTATCTGCTGAGCTAAGAAAAAAACAAACCAGAACAACAGCAGTCTTACGGCAAACACCAATAATTTCATAAAGCAATGATACTCAGAAAATGCAAACGAATTTTTGCCGGCAGTTTCTGATTGTGTAACTAACTATAAACTCCTGCCCTGCTGAATTTACCGGGATGGCATTACTGCGAAGTGTTTTATTTATTTCCTGCCGGCTTTAACTGGCGGAAATCTTTTTCTCTCACTAAATCCTTATTACCGAGGTAAGTCCAGATAATCGGTCCGGTATAATTGTTAAAAGTGTTATTCAGTTCTGTTACAGTTATTTTGTTTACCGTTTCAGAGAAACTATCCGGCAATCTCCATGAACCGCTCAATTCTGATTTACCTAAGTTGGCTGATTGATCACTTGCCGATTCCAATCCCATATAATGGTAGGTCAGGAATTGTTGTTTTTTATCTGCAAGTTCCTCATCAGAAAATCCTGACATCTTCAGCGAATCCATCAGGTTAATCATTACTTCAACAGATTGAGCCGGCTGAGTAGTTGAGATATACAGTGCGCTATAAGGACTGCTCACCGCTGATGAGTTGTAATAAGCATAAGGCGCATACGACAAGCTGCGCTTTGTTCTTAGTTCCACAAAGAATTTATCAGAAAGAATACTGTATGCCAGCAACATGGGAACTCCTTCAGGTGAATTCCAAAGCGGAGCGTTCATCATACCGAGAATATAGTTTGTGGATATGCTGCGACTCTTCATTTTCACAAATCCTTTGGTAAATTTTTCCTGTGGCGTTTTATTAGCGGGAGTTCCCACAGCCATTTTACCGAGTGTGGATTTTATCTGTTTAATTAAATCCTGTTCAGGAATATTCCCTACAACAACAACAAAGCACCGCGATTTACAAACAGATTGTTTATAATAATCCTTTACCTGTTTATTGTTTAATTGTGAAAGTGTTGTTACAGTTCCCCACGGATTCTTAGCATAGTTCTTTCCGCTATAGGCGTTTTGCATGGAAAAATCAGAGAGATAAGAATCAGGATCGGATTCCGTCTGTTTGGCATAAGAAACAAATTGCTGTTGCTGTATTTTAAATTCATTGTCAGTGAAAGCAGGATTCATAATAGCATCTGCAAACAGTTTCCATGATGCAGCAAAGCTATCTTTCAGGCAAGTCATGCTGATGTTGCCATAATCAAGTGTGGAATTACTTCCCAAACGAACTCCAAGTTTCTCTGCTGCGCTGTTGAATGCAACTTTGTCAAGTGAAGTAGTGCCGCCGGTAACGGCAATGCTGAATGTGAGCGGCTCAATTCCCTGTTGTGCTTCTGGATAGTTGGCTGCTCCTCCTTTTACATACAGCCGCACGCTGATTATCCCTTTTGTAACCGGCTTGTAAATCACCTTTAATCCATCAACCTCCAATTCTTTTGTCTGTGCTGCTGCTGTATTCAACTGTAACAGTAACAGGATTGCAGACACAAGCGCTATAGTTATTTTCTTAAAAAGCATATTGAAAAGAATAAACTGGTTATTTAAAAAGGTCTTCATAAGATGCTACGAGATAATCTTTCTTCATTTGAGAACTGAGTAATATTCCGGCAGCAGATGGTTTCCCTGTAATGTATTTATGGATATAATCCTGTATTTGCTGCCGCGTTATTTTCCGTATCTGATCGTTGTAAGTCGTTACATAATCAATGGAAGCAGAAGCCCAGTAGTAGGTAATGTTGTGTACATACTCAGAGGTGATTTCTTTTTCATATTCACTTGAGATAATGAGTTTGTTCTTTGCCGTTTCCAACTGTTCATCTGTGAAATAGTTATCATCGTCCCACCGGCTGATTTGTGACGCTAATTTTTTCATCGCCGGTTTTAGTTTGTCGGAATTCGGAACAAAATAGATTTCAATCGGACCGGTGTATTTGCAAGTATGATAACTTACCCCTACTTCATCAGCCAGCCCGCTGTCCACCAACTCACGTTGAAATTCAGAAGAAGCCAAACCAAGTATTTCAGAAAAAACATCAGCAGCATAAGTAGCCGGAATATCGTTGCGTGTATCGGGTCCGTGCCATCCCATCATCACCACAGGCACCTGTGCGTTTTCATTTACTGTAACAAAGGTAAGTTCTGACGCAGGGTTCATCGGTTGAAATTCAGGTATCTCCCATAGTGTAAAAGGATCAATACCGGATGATTTCCAATCTGAAAATATGTCTTTCACCATTTTAAAAACTTCGTCGTGTTTTACATCTCCAGCAACTACAAGAAGTGAATTATTCGGGTGATAATATTTTCCCTGTATCACCCGCATTTTTTCAGGTGTAGCCGTCAGAATCACTTCATGGTCGCCGATAGGATTTTTCCGGCTGTATAAATTTCCCCATAGTTTATGGTCTAACTCATCTTGCAGATAATAAACAGGATCGGATTCCATCCGCTGAAATTCTCCATCCACCACAGGGTTTTCATTTTTCATTTCCTGCTCATCAAACAGTGGATACCGGATGGCGCTGTTCATAAATTTTAATCCCTCTGCTACCTTGTCGCTTCCCAATGTAAAAAAGTAGTTCACCCGCTCATTGGAAGTAGTGCCGTTGAAATAAATCCCCAATTGATTCACTTTCTTTAGAAATGCTTCCTGCGAAGGAATGTCTTTGTTCGCCTTAAAAAACATGTGCTCATACAGATGTGATAAGCCATTGTAGATAGAATCTTCTGTGTAAGAACCATTTTTCACGCATATCTCAACAGTAGCGAGCGGTACGCTGGAATCTTCCATCACCAACACCTCCATCCCGTTATCCAGTTTTGTCATAAAGAAGTTGGAAGGCAAATGCTGCTGACTGAATACCGGAGAAACTCCTGAGAGAAATAAAATCAGGAGTAATAAATATTTTTTCATTGAAAAAATTTTTAGATAAGCTGTTACAATAGGATATTCTTACTGCTGTTACATTCCAAGCGAACTCAAATCAACTCCGGGTATATTCGGAATCAATCCTGCTGTTGCGTTTTTCATTTCAGTTTTTGCGGCAAGGTCAGCGTTATGTAGCGCTTCATTAATCGTCTTTGCCAGCATATCATTAACAGTGGCAGCATCCTGTTTCAGGAAATCTTCGCTCAGGGAAATATTTTTCACCTGCTTGCTTCCTGTAATCAGTATTTTAACCCATCCGTTTTCACTGGTGGTTTCTAAGGTCATGGAATCAAGCCGCTGTTTTGCTTCTTCAGTAGCTGATTTCAGTTTCTTCAGTTTGTCCATCATTCCAAACATATCGAACATAGGCAGAAATTATTTTGTGCAAATGTAAGCAGATCAGGTTGTAATATATTTTGCGATTCTGTTTAATTTGCAACGGTGAAAAAAAATAAAATAAAGCATTCTCCTGCTCCAAAAACGGGACTGCCAAAGAAAACCGGCTCATCCGGTACGAAATGGTTTGCTGCGGCTCTTTTTGTGCTGGCTGTTACACTTTATGCCAATACACTTCCTCTGCAATATGCTTTCGATGACACCGTAGCGATTACTGACAACCAGTTTACCAAACAAGGTTTTGCCGGAATTCCTGATTTGCTCACTAAAGATTTGTTTGCAGGTGTTTATGGGCATGGACTGGAAATTGGCGGCGGACGTTACAGACCGCTTACACTCGTTACTTATGCAATAGAGTATCAGTTCTTCGGATTGAATCCCATGGTAAGCCACTTAGTGAATATTTTGCTGTATGGTTTGCTCGTTGTTGTAATTTATCAGACACTATTGTTAATGATGCCGGGAAAATCTCTGGTTGCATTTGTTACAACACTTCTTTTTACTGTTCATCCGATACATACGGAAGTAGTGGCAAACATTAAAAGCAGGGATGAAATTATGTCGCTGCTCGGTATTATGCTAATGTTCTTTTATCTGTTCCGGTATTTCAAAAGTAAAAAAACAATACAATTAGTTCTGGCTGTTGTGTTTTATTTTCTTTCACTGCTATCAAAGGAAAACGGAATTACTTTCTTAGTCATTCTTCCGCTTACCGTTTTTTGTTTTACTCAACAACCTTTCGGGAAAATAGCGCGGACATATATCCCTTTCTTTATTGCGGCTGTGGTGTATTTTATATTACGGTCAGCTCTTGTCGGCACCATTGGCGACAAAACGAGTAATGATATTATGGAGAACCCGTTTGTAAACACTGCTCTTCCTGAAAGGTTAGCTACCATCATGGTTATCCTTGGAAAATATCTGTTGCTGATTTTTTATCCTCATCCTTTGTCCAGCGATTATTCCTACAATCAGATACCGGTAGTCGGTTGGGGAAATTGGAAAGCATTACTGTCGCTCGCCGCTTATCTGTTTATGGGGATTTACGGAGTAATGAATATCCGCAGAAAAGATATAATTGCTTATGGATTTCTCTGGTATATCCTTTCCATGTCGCTGGTTTCAAATATCTTTTTCAATATCGGCGCACCAATGGGTGAACGGTTTGCATTCCTCCCTTCGCTCGGAATCCTGCTGTCTGTTACAGTTGCTGCCGTTCGTATTTTGAAAATTCAAAATCTGAATGAAATAAAATTTCCTCCTGCAAAGTTGTCTGTTCCGCTACTTGTAGTTCTGTTACTTTTCAGCTATGGAACTTTCAGCCGTAATCCCGACTGGTACGATAACGAAACACTTTTCAGAGCAGACATTCTCCATGCGCCAAACAGCGGAAAGGTGCATTACTATTATGGTAATACCATGCTGAAGAAAGCGCTTACTGAAAAGGATGAACTGAAGAAGCAACAATATCTTAATATTTCTAAAAGAGAAACCTATCGCGCTGCCGAAATCTGCCCGCCATTCCATCATGCGTGGTACAACCTCGGATTGATTTACGAACAGGAGAAACAGCCGGATTCTGCTTTAATTGTTTTGCGGGAAACACTGCGGCTGCAACCCGGTTATGAAAATGCTCTTGCCACTATGGGGAGTGTTTACGGAAAATTATTGGGGCAAGTGGATTCGTCTGTCTATTATCTGAAAAAAGCTGTAACACTGAATCCACAGGACGGAAAAGCGTATGGCAATTTGGGAATTGCCTTAGCCATGAAACAGGATTTTGCCGGTTCAGTGAAAGCATTTCAGGAAGCGCTGAAGTTTAATCCGGATGATGCGCAAATGACAATGAACCTTGCCATCACTTACGAACGGATGGGCGATAAAGAAAATGCAACAAAATACTTTAACCGCGCCTTTCAATTAGATCCATCTTTAAAAAGATAACATCGGACTACAATTATGTAACCAAGTCAAACAACTGAACTATTACAAAACAGTATTTAATCACACAATTTCCCCTGTTTCACATCTTCCGGCAAGGCTCTCTTCAAGATGTTTAATATGCATTTATCTGATTAAAATTCAGGCATAAATGCAGGTATATTGCTATTTGTGCCTTGATACTTATTTATTACTTTTGCCCGCGATAAAAAAGAGACGACAAAAAATGATTACAAAAGAAAAGAAAGCAGCAATAGTAAAAGAGCATGGCGGTTCAGCAAAAAACACAGGTTCTGCTGAAGCACAGATAGCCCTTTTAACTGAGCGCATCAACCACATTACTAACCACCTTACAGGACAGAAAAAAGATCATGACACTGCCCGCGGATTATTACGGTTAGTAGGACAAAGAAAAAAATTACTGAGTCACCTTCAGGAAACCAATCTGACTTCATATCGTGAGCTTATTGGAAAACTGAACCTGAGAAAGTAAAAGACATCAGATTGTATAAATCAGAAAATAGAGAGCATCGTATTTCTGCTTTCTCATTTTTACTTTCCATTTTTAACAATTAACATTTATTACTTATGGGTACTAAAACAGGTATCTCACACACTTTTGACATCGGAGATGGCAAACCTATTACTATTGAAACCGGCAAACTTGCAGCACAGGCGGATGGCTCCGTTGTTGTGCGGCAAGGCGACTGCATGATACTTGCCACAGTGGTTTCCAGCCACGAGCTGAAAGACGGACAAGACTTCTTTCCTCTCTCTGTTGACTATCAGGAAAAATTTGCTTCAGCAGGAAGAATTCCCGGTGGGTTTTTCCGTCGTGAAGCGCGACTTTCCGATTATGAAGTATTAATTTGTCGCTTAACAGACCGGTTGTTAAGACCTTTATTTCCAGAAGATTACATGTGTGATACACAAGTACTAATCAGCATGATTTCAGCAGACAAAACTATTATGCCTGACTCACTGGTGGCGCTTGCTGCATCATCAGCTATTGCTGTTTCCGATATTCCTTTCAACGGACCGGTGAGCGAAGTTCGCGTATGCAAGATTGATGGAAAGTTTGTAGTGAATCCGACGATTGAAGAAATAGCAAAAGCAGAGCTCGATATTATCGTTGGCGCATCTGCAACCAGTGTAGTGATGGTAGAAGGTGAAGCAAAAGAAGTATCCGAAGCGGATATGATTGAAGCCATAAAGACAGGACATGAAGCTGTGAAAAAACAAGTGGCTGCCCAGTTGGAACTGGTAAAGAAAGCCGGTGAAAAAGCAAAACGCGATTACCCCAAACCGCCGGTGAATGAAGATATAAAGAAAAAAATTTACGATACCTTCAAAGACAAAGTTTACAAGATTGCTTCTGCCGGTTTAACCAAAGACGGAAGAAAGGAAGGATTCAAAGCAATTAAGGATGAGATAAAAGCCCTGTATGCCGAAGCGGAAGGTGGAGAACTGAAACTTGCATTGAAATATTACGGCGACCTGGAGTATGATGTAATGCGCCGCATGATTCTGGATGAGAACAAGCGGTTAGACGGAAGAAAATTAGATGAGGTCCGCCCTATCTGGACAGAAATTGATTACCTGCCGGGCGCTCACGGCTCCGCTATTTTTACAAGAGGAGAAACACAATCGCTCACTACTGTAACACTTGGAACAAAGCTGGACGAACTGATGCTCGACAAAGCCATGGAATTGGTTTATCAGAAATTTATTCTTCACTACAACTTCCCCGCATTTTCTACCGGAGAAATAAAACCCAACCGCGGACCGGGCAGAAGAGAAGTAGGTCACGGAAATCTGGCAATGCGTTCATTAAAAAATGTTTTACCGAGTGATGATGACAATCCATACACTATTCGTGTGGTGAGTGATATTCTTGAATCAAATGGTTCTTCTTCTATGGCGACTGTTTGTGCAGGTTCTCTCGCACTGATGGATGCAGGAATAAAAATCAAAAGTCATGTTTCGGGTGTAGCAATGGGATTGATTACTGATGCCAGCGGAAAAGTGGCTATTCTTACTGATATTCTCGGTGATGAAGATCATCTTGGCGATATGGACTTTAAAGTAACCGGAACACGCAACGGAATCTGTGGCTGCCAGATGGATATTAAGATTCAGGGATTGAGTTATGAAATTCTTGGTAAAGCATTAGAGCAGGCACGGAATGGCAGAATGCACATACTTGAAAAGTTAGAAACAGAGATTGCTGAACCGCGTGCCGATTACAAACCTCATGCTCCGCGTATGGTGAAGTTGTTTGTTGACAAGGAATTTATCGGAGCCATCATTGGTCCCGGCGGAAAAATCATTCAGGAAATGCAGCGTGAAACCGGAACGGTTATCACGATTGATGAAGTCGGAGGACAAGGTGAAGTAATTATTTCTTCCGCTGACCGCACAGGATTGGATAAAGCGGTAACACGTATTAACCAAATCACCGCTATTCCAAAAGCCGGAGAAACCTATGAAGGCAAAGTGAAAAAGATTGTGGAGTTCGGAGCATTCGTGGAATTTATGCCCGGTAAAGAAGGACTGTTACACATCAGTGAAGTTAGTCATAAGCGGTTGGAAAACCTGAACGGTGTGCTTGCTGTGGGTGATACGGTGAAAGTAAAACTTCTCGATGTGGACAAGAAAACCGGTAAGTTCAAACTTTCGCGTAAAGCGCTGATGGAAAAACCGGAACACAAGAACCAGTCTGCTTAGAGTTTCACTCCCTTTATAGTCTTCAGTATTTTGTTTCCTGAATACAGGGAAATAATATAAACACCCGAATCAAGGTTATCGCCTGTTTGGATAGTTCCTCTATTACTGTTTAACAAGTAAGAAGAAATAACCCTGCCTGTAACATCTGTTACAGTGATGTAATCAACCTTTGTATTAACGGATTGAAAACTTATGGTACAGTGGCTATGAAAAGGATTCGGTAAAGAAAAGAAATGGAAATCTGCCGGTGCTATATCCTCTGTGAGTGTGGCAGTTGGAGTCAACTGCACATCAAGAGTTGTAACACTTCCATGCTGAAGATGTGCTGAGACATACTTTGTGGCATACCCATCTTTTGAAATTTTAATATTGAACATTCCCGAATCCGGCGTACCTGTTTTGTATATACCTAAATAGTTGGTGGCGGCGCTGACAGAATCCATTTCAATTCTCACTCCGTTTAATACGGCTGTTGTAAGTGAATCTGTTACAGTTCCCTGAAGACGACCGGCTAAACGATAATGCGGAGCTAAGACAAACAGCCCTCCCTCTACATCCGAAACTATCAGATTGCCCGAAGGGAGAAAAGGATAAACAGCCCACGCTCCGTTAATGCCATCACCCGAAAGAGGAGAAGTATCATAACTTCCAATCTTTATTATGTTATCAGGATGAGAAACATCAAAAACAATTACTCCATCACGGTAGTAAGAACAAACTGCAAAACTATCTGTGCGCAGATAAACCCTGTGAATAACAGCCTTTGAACCCGGATACGACTGAACAGAATCCAGCGGCGGAGGAATAGATTTTGTTTTTGATACATCGTAGGAAGTAAGGTATCCATGGCTTTTTTCATCTGCTGTAAACACATACTGATTATCAGAGGTAACCCATGCATTGTCACAAAAGGCATGAGGGGTTGTCTTCTGCCCTATTTTCTTAAAACTGTTCTTGTCCTTAATATCATAAATAATGAGTTGTCCCTGATAAACGGCAGCACCCCAAAGTGTATCGCCGCGTACAAACCCGTCGTGCAGGTATGTTCCGGAAAATTGTCCGATGTATAGCGGTTGTTCGGCGTGACCATTCAAATCAAACATCATTACGCCATTAGCAGGAACAAAATCAGTGTTAAAACCAAACAGATAGAGAACACCTTGCTCATCTATCCACAGCGTATGAGCAGTCTTTATTCCATTTCCTTTGAAGTGATGGTAACTGATGCTGTCGGGTAAATATTTCAGATTAATAATTAACAGTCCGCTGTCCTGCTCATTTGTAACATAAGCATATTGATTGTAGGTTGCCGGCTCTCTATATACTATACTCCCGTTAGTAGGAACCGCTGAAGGCACATCAAACAAAGTAACAGGATGAACAGGGTCTGTTACATCAATAATTGAAACACCATTCCATGTGCCGATAAGTGCATACTCTTTTCCATTATCAGCATAGCCGGTAATAGAGGAACAAGGCTGAGAAAATTTAAGCTGACTGATGAAATCAATATTTCTGTTTACCTGTGCAAAACTGTAACAGCTTAAAACCAGAAAAGAAACTGTAATGAAAGATCTCATTGAGAAATACAAAAGATAAGCGCTAAAACTACAAAGTTTGTTCCGTCGAAGGAGGAATCTGCTAATTCTCCATGTCATTCCGACGAAGGAGGAATCCCGACATTTAACGAACGGATTCCTCGCTGCGCTCGGAATGACATGCTCTATCCTCCTTAGCGCCCTTTGTGAAAAACCTTCGTGTGCTTTGTGGTTTTCATTTCTTACCACAATGGATACAAAGAATCACAAAGTTGATATGGAGGAGCAGTACTGTAACAACGATGAGATTCTGCATTTTACTCCGGATGGGTATTTCTGTCCCAGCGGAATTCACTTCGTGTAACGCCGCTATGGCTTACTATCTTAATTTTTTCTTAACTTTAAAGGAAAAATATAAAAATGAGTTACGATAGAAAAGAAGTTCTTGAGCGAAAGATTAACATCTCTATATGGATTACCATAGTAGGTTTAGTGCTAAACGGGGCAAGCGCATTTGCACTTCATACCGAATTAAATATCATACTGCATTTTGATAATATGCTGCCTCAGTCTGTGTATGACTGGCTGTTTACTGTCCGTGAAGCAATAAGTGATGCCGAACTAAGAAATCCATTTATGCTTTATGGATACGACTGGCTGGGGTTTGCCCACCTGTTTATTGCGATTGCATTTCTTGGTCCGCTGAAAGATCCGGTAAAAAATGAATGGGTGGTAAAATTCGGAATGATTGTCTCTGCCCTTACTGTATTTATCTCACTTTTTTATGAGCAAGTAAGAGAAATTCCTTTTTTCTGGTCTTTAATTGATGCCGCAATCGGGTTGGCAGCTTTTATTATCCTGTTTTTCTGTAACAGGTGGATAAAGGAATTAAAGAAACTCATGAATGAAATTTAGCAAATATTCATAGTCAGACGATAAACTTGCTTTTCCTTATCCACTCCACGTTTACTACCTTTGTGCCCTAGAAATTCTATACTTGACACTTATTATATCTATCTCAGGAATCAGAGGAACCATTGGAGGAGAACCCGATGAAGGACTAACTCCGGTGGATATTGTAAAGTTCACTTCCGCCTTTGCCATTTACATTATCGGTAAAACCGGTAACCGCAAAATCGTTATCGGAAAGGATGCCCGTTTATCCGGTGAAATGGTTTCGCAGATTGTAACAGGCACATTAACCGGCATGGGTGTGGATGTGGTTGATCTTGGATTTTCTACCACGCCTACTGTGGAAATTGCTGTAACAGAAGAAAAAGCAGGCGGAGGAATAATTCTTACCGCAAGTCATAATCCTAAGGAGTGGAATGCGTTGAAGTTGTTAAATGAGAAAGGAGAATTTATTTCTGGCGAAGCAGGAAAGGAAGTTTTAGCGATAGCCGACAAAGGGGATTTTCACTTTGCCTCGGTAGACAAAATAGGCAGCTACCGGAAAGATGATTCGTATTTCGACAAGCATATTCAAAAAATAATTTCACTCCCCTTAGTTGATGTCAATG
>CAYRJA010000062.1:0-18441 GCA_964424455.1 uncultured Bifidobacteriaceae bacterium | reverse complement strand
TTTCTTTTATACTTACCTGCCTTTACTTGTAGTTTTCATGCAACAATACCATTACAAATTACAAATTGGAGATAAAATAACTGTAACAGATTTGTTAGGGCAAACGGTTTTATTTATCCCTTATCATTCATCACCTATCCCTTCCATAGATGTAAGCCACCTGCCCCCCGGTATGTACCTGCTGAAGGCAAGAACAAAAGACGGATGGGTAATTACTAAATTCATAAAACAGTAAAAGATGAACAAAAGGTGTTACAGTAAATACAGAGGGTTTCGTACCGAAAAACCTTCTGCTACGGGACCGCAGAGGGATATTTTGTTCAGCCGGTTATCAAAAAATAAATATCGCTTGAACCTTTAGTTGAGGGTGTAACAGAAGTTGATATAATAATCGCTGTTTCACTTCTATTTCAATTTATCTTTTTCAATTTGTTTTATTGCAGTCAAGACTGTGTCCTTAAAAGACAGGAAAGATTGCTGTAACACTTGTTCATTAACATTTTCCACTTTCAGGTTGCCGACTTCATGCACAAATGGCTCTGCTTTTTTTATACCCATCATTAACAGATTGGTTTTGATTTTATGCACAAGCGATTTCAGCATTGCCCAGTCGCGGCGGTTCAGACATTCTTCAATTTTTATAACACTTCCCGGTGTTTCTTTCACATAAAGTGACAAAATGCTGGTTATAAATTCTTCCTCGTTGTCGTAATACTGATTCAGGAAATCAAGATTGTATAGTTTTTCTTCCACAGTAGCTTTAGTTTGTATCGTTGCCGGTGAAGATACTGTAGTATTCAGTTGCGCTTCAATTTTGTTGTACAGTTCTTCCGGTTTAAATGGTTTTGAAATATAATCATTCATTCCTGCAGCAAGCGCCTCCTGCACCTGTTCCTGAAATGCATGAGCCGTCATTGCGATGATGGGTGTCTGACGGATATATGCCGGCTCCATTCCCCTGATAATCTTAGTAGCTTCCAGTCCATCCATATCGGGCATTGAAATATCCATCAGTACAATGTCAATGTCTTCTTCCTTCAATTTTTCAATAGCTTCTTTACCATTTTCTGCCTCAATAATACCATATCCTTTTTGCTGTAACAGGTGTGTTACTAACAAGCGGTTGATATAATTATCATCCACTAACAGTACGGTCAATCCGTTTGCAGCAATGACTTCTTCTTTGGATGAACCCTTCAGAGGTTCTGTGGCTTTCGGTGTTTTTGTTTTTTCAGAAATATCAAATGGCAGGGTGAAATAGAAAACACTTCCTACTCCGGCTTTGCTTTGCAGTTGTAAACTTCCACCCTGCAACTCTATCAGTTGCTTGGTAATCGGCAGCCCTAAACCGGTTCCTCCGAATTTGCGTGTTGTATCTGCTCCTGCCTGCGTGTAGGATTCAAAAATTCTGCTTTGGTCCTTTTCAGCGATACCGATGCCGCTGTCTTCCACCTTGAACTGTAACAGAATTTTTCCTTGCTCTTTTGATACCACTGCAGCGCCAAACTGAATTCTTCCCTTCGCTGTAAATTTAATGGCATTGGCTATCAGGTTCAGTAATATCTGATTAAGCCGTACAGAGTCTCCTTTCACAAATTCAGGAATACTGTCATCAATAGTATAGTTGTAAGCAATATTTTTCTCTGCCGCTTTCGGAAGTGTGGCTGAATAAACCACTTTAAACAAATCGCGCAGATTGATGTCTGTACTTTCAAATTGAATTTTACCAGAGCGTATTTTTGACCAATCAAGAATATCATTAATAATCACCAGCAGGTTGTCGGCAGATTGTTTTATCAGTCCGAGATATTCCAACTGCTCTTTGCTGCCGCCATCTTTCAATAAAATATCCGTCAAGCCAATGATGCCGTTCATTGGTGTTCGGATTTCGTGACTCATCTTAGCAAGGAATTGTTCTCCGGCATGTTGTGCTTCTTCCGCCTCTTTCTTTGCATTCAGTAACTCCCTCTGAAAATGAATACGGTCTGTAATATCGGACGCATAAATATTGAGATAAGTATTTGCATACAGAGGAGTAATGGTCATTGAGAAATATTTATCCTCAATATCTAAATCAATATTAGCTGTAACACCTGATTGTAGATGTTTGGCAATAATACTTTTCCATTTTGGGTTAAGTGTAACACCATCTTCATCGCATATATGTCTGATAATAATTTTTGCAGCAGAATTACTATACAGAATTTCTCCTTCTGCAGAAACCCGAAGTACAGGAGAAGGATTTTCTTCTAAAAATTTTGTAAACCGCTTTATCTCTTCCTCTTCACGGGATGTTTCTCCGTAAAGCGATTTTCTTCCTGCCAAATCACGGGCAGTTACAACAATACCTTTTATTTTTTCATCTTCAAGTAGATTAATAGCTGTGGTTTCTACATTAATCGTCTTTCCCGATTTATCAAAAATCTTAAAGACAAAATATTCTTGCCTGCCTTTATTATTTCCGGACAAGTACAATAACATCTGCTCAAGATGATTAGGCAATTCCTCCTTAGAGAAAAATTCAAATGACGATTTATCAACCACTTCCTGAGCGGTAAAGCCGGTGATGCGTTCGAAAGCTGCATTCACAAATAAAATAGTTCCTCGTTCATCCACTATCCACGCCATGTCGGGGATTTGCTGAATGAGTAACCCTGAATAAACTAACTCCCTGCTTCTGTTTGTGTCCATCACCTGCTCGCTACTATATAGCGATTGAATTTATTTTGTCATCTTGCTTTAACGCATTATTCTTATCTCAGTCTTTCAACTAAAATAGGGATTTGGTTTGGGTGGGAGTGAAAAGTAGGGGTAAAATCTCTACTGAAAAAAAATATCAGACGAAATTTTCTGATTCGAAGTCAAAATTCATTTATTCTGCGTTATCACAAATATCATTTTGCAGGATAACTAATTCTTTTACATTTGACACATTAGTTAAACCATCTATATATGAAAAAAACACTTCTATTATTGTGCTTCATTCTCCCTTCTTTATTTGTAAAAGCTCAGTCACAGCGGTTTCAGATTGTAGAAGAGTTTACCGGGGAAACCTGTATTCCCTGTGCTATCAGAAATCCTTCTTTTAATGCTTTGCTTAAAAAGAATACAGATAAGGTGGCAGTGATAAAATATCAGGCTCCTATTCCTGACGCTGTTCCGACAGTTTTATATCTTCAAACTATGCAATATGAAGAAGTCAGAAGATCATACTATAAGAATCGTTTTGCTCCATGGTGTTTTCACGATGGAAATAAACTGAACAGCAGTAGCGATCCGCCGGGTGATGGTATTTTAGCTCTTACTCAGGCAAAGATTGATGCAGAAGCAAGTATTCCTTCACCCTTCGATATCTCATTAACTCATTCTGTTACAGAAAAGGGAGATTCTATTTTTATAAGAATGATCATCACAGCAAGTATGGATGTAAGTACAACTGATACCTTCCGTGCGCATTTTGCCTTGTGTGAAAAAGAAATCCAATTTGAAACTCCTCCGGGATCCAACGGCGAAACCGAATTTTATATGTCTATGCGCGCTATGTATCCAAGCGCAAAAGGAGTGGTATTGCCTGCTTCATGGACAACAGGACAATCTGATACAATAGATATTGCTGCTCCACTGCCGGCTTATATCTATCAAATTACTGAACTGGCTTTGGTCGGTTTTGTGCAAGACGATAAGGACAAAAACATCAAGCAGGGCGCTATCAGTAATCCGCTGCCGGTCAATAACGATTTATATGTTGCTTCCGTCAATTTACCAGAGTTGATTTGCACAGATAAATACACGCCGAATTTTACTCTTGTCAACAAAGGATCTGTAACACTTGACAGTTGTGTGGTTTCTTATAAAGTGGATAATAAAAAGGCAGTGGTAATAAACTGGACAGGAAGTGTGGACAGTGGTAAAAATACCATCGTTAACTTAGATGAACTGGACTTAACCCATGGAAAACATACCATCACCGTTACTTGTTCTCAGCCGAATGGTGTTGATGATTTTACAGGAAACAATTCTAAAAGCAACAATATCATAATTATTCGTAACTACTCTACGCCGCCCATAAGCGAGGGATTTAATGGTGTATTTCCTCCTGCCAACTGGTCTGTTTATGATAAAGAAAAGGACAACAATACATGGAAAACAAAATCCGGTTATGGCGGTTTTGGCTATAGCAATAGTTGTACAAAAATGACTTTTTCCTCTGCTCCTGAAAATTCAATAGATGATTTAATTTTCCCACCACTGAATCTATCCGGAGAAACCAAACAGTTTGTAACATTTAATGTTGCCTATGCTCAATACCGTTACGTTTCGGGAGCTATAACTAATGATGAACTTTCTCTTCGTGTGTCAACAGATTGCGGGGCGCATTGGTACACTGTGTGGGTAAAGGATGGAACGAATTTGGCAACTGCAAGTCCAACATCACAATTATTCCTGCCTGAACCAGACCAATGGAGGGCAGAATCTGTTGACATTTCAAAATACTGTGGGAAGGGAGAAGTAATTTTAATGTTTCGTGCCGCCAGCGATTATGGAAACGATTTGTTCCTGGACGACATCAATGTAAGCACTTCATCAGTTGGTACCGGGAATACGAGCTCTGAAATAACGGCAATCAAACTTTTTCCTAACCCTGCAAACACATTCATACATCTTTCACTTCAACTCCGTGAAAATGCAGATTTAAGAATTACTGTAACCAATGTATTAGGAGAAGTAGTTTACTCCGAAATGAAAAACAATATAGCAGCAGGACAGCAAGATTTCAAAATCACAACAGAAACTTTACCTGCGGGGATTTATATTCTAAATGTGAACGACGGAAGAGAAATCTTATCTGAAAAGATAACGATTGCCAAATAGACATTCTCCTGTTTCGATTAATAAATCCCTGATGAATTTTCATTGGGGATTTATTATTTAATCTCTATCAATAATACTTTCCCTGATAGAAAAAATTATACTGATTAAATCCGGTTTTCATTTGAATCACATCATAATTAATCAGCACACTCTCATATATCTGATTGGTAACGGGTTCATCTTTCCCGAATGAAAATATTCTGAGCTGATTCATCGGGTCGAAATAAAAAAGCGTGTTGTCGCCCATCTGTACATCATCAGGGACAAAATTATTTTCAAGCGTGGTTATTTTTCCTTTGTAAAAAACGGTATATCCTCCCGTACCATTTTCATATCCGACTAAATTACGGCTGACAGAAACTGCCCTCGGATTTAAAATATTCGCATCGTAAACATTGCCGTCATAGAATATTTTCAGATGATCCAGATTGTCCACATAGGCGCAGAGGTCATCGCCAATAAATACTTTTTTAGGAGTGAATGATTCAACTTCCTGTGTCTCGCCTTTGTAGAAGATATTAAAAGAGCCGTAATTGTCCGTATAAGCAACAATATTTTTTCCTGCATAAACATTTGCCGGGCTTTGTGATTCCTGTTCAATTATATTTCCCTGATACCAGATTTTAAATTCGTTATATGGATTAACCCATGCAAAAATATTGCTGCCTGCTGCAAACTGTTTAAGAGGAAATTCAACAGTATTCTCTTCAAGTGTTATCACTCGCCCGTATGCATATAACTTGTACGTATAATTTTTATCATCAAGAAAGCCAATAAGCGAATCAGCAGCAACATTATTTGAACTGTAAACAGCAAGCATTGTAAGTTTTCCGTTATCAAAAACATAAAGCGTAGCTCCGTTCCGAATCAGTAATAAATCCTTAGTGGTTTCAAAATCAGTGGTGTACCCTTCATTTAATTTATATACCTCTCCCTTCCAAAAGACTTTAAAATTTTTTGAGTTATCAATAAAGGCAACACAGTTCCCACCTGTTTTGTAAACAAGCGGCTGCAGATAATCTAATTGCTGAACTGACTCTCCATTAAAAGCATAAAACTCTCCTTTCATATTAACATAAGCAGAAAAGGGCTGTGCAGAAAGTTGTAAGGAAAAAAAGGGAAGAAAAAACAGAAAAGGAAAACGAAAAACCCGCATGAAAAATGTTTTCGTTTGTAAATCTAACAAAGATGAGAATAAATACAGGTTTGCTGATAATTATCAGATTTAAGTTCACTGTGAATTCATATCATTGCTGTTTCGTAGTTTTGCGGAAGAATACAATTCCGGTATTAGTACCGGGAAAATCATAATACATATCATGAGTAAAAACACAGAAGTCTTAGAAGAAGTCGTTATCAAGTTTGCAGGTGATTCGGGTGATGGCATGCAATTGACAGGAAGTCAGTTCACCAATGAAACTGCTTTATTCGGGAATGACCTTGGAACCTTTCCCGATTTTCCTGCTGAAATCCGGGCACCTCAGGGAACCATAGCAGGTGTTTCAGGTTTCCAGCTAAATTTCGGAAGTAAAGAAATATTTACTCCCGGTGATAAGTGCGATGCACTTATTGCAATGAATGCTGCAGCGCTGAAAGCAAATCTGAAAAATCTGAAGCGCGGCGGTATTATCATTTTAAACATCGCCGGTTTCGACACTAAAAATCTCCGACTTGCCAAGTATGATCAAAATCCGCTGGAGGACAATACGCTGGAAGGATATGAAGTTTATAAAATTGATATTACCAAACTTACACGCGAAGCAACTGAAAACATTCCGGACTTGGGTGTGAAAGAAAGAGACCGTTGTAAGAATATGTTCGTACTTGGTTTTCTCTTTTGGATGTACAGCCGGCAGATGGATAACACTATCAACTTTCTCAATAATAAATTTAGCAAGAAGCCGGAAATTCTTGAAGCCAACCTTGGCGCTTTGAAAGCAGGATATAATTACGGAGAAACAACTGAAACTTTCACTACGCGCTATGAAGTTGGTAAAGCAAAAATGCCTGCAGGCAACTACCGGAATATCATGGGTAATCAGGCAACAGCTATTGGGATGATTGCCGCTTCACAAAAAGCGAATCTTCCGCTATTTCTTGGCACCTACCCTATTACTCCAGCATCTGATATTCTGCATGAGCTTTCCAAATACAAAAATTTTGGTGTAAAAACTTTTCAGGCGGAAGATGAAATTGCAGGAATCTGTTCCTCTATCGGCGCATCCTTTGGAGGAAACCTTAGCGCTACAACTACTTCAGGACCCGGAATGGCTTTAAAGACTGAAGCATTAGGATTAGCCACCATGCTTGAAATTCCTCTTGTAATTATTAATGTGCAGCGTGGCGGACCTTCTACCGGACTTCCAACAAAAACGGAACAATCAGATTTGTTACAGGCATATTATGGTAGAAATGGTGAATGTCCGATACCAGTTATTGCTGCTTGTTCTCCATCTGATTGTTTTTTTTCAGTGTATGAGGCATTCAGGATTGCAGTGCAGCACATGACTCCGGTTATTTTACTGACTGACGGATACATAGCTAACGGTGCAGAACCCTGGAAGTATCCTACCAGTAGTGAACTGCCTGAGATAATAGTTTCTTTTGCAACCACTCCATCTAATGGCGAAAAATTCAAACCCTATTCAAGAGATGAAAAGTTAGCCCGCCCATGGGCAATTCCCGGTACAAAGGGGTTAGAGCACCGCGTTGGCGGAATTGAAAAAGAAAACATAACAGGGAATATTTCCTATGATCCGGGTAATCACGAATTGATGGTAAAACTTCGTGAAGAGAAGGTTGAAAAAATTTCCGATTACATTCCTGAACTGAAAATAGACAACGGACCTGAAAAGGGGAAAGTGCTTGTGCTGGGATGGGGCGGAACTTATGGCGCCATAAAAACTGCTGTAAAAAAACTATTGGGAGAGAACCATTCCGTGGCTCATGCACACTTACGCTATATACGCCCCTTCCCTAAAAATCTTGGGAAAATATTGAAGAACTACGACAAAGTACTTGTTCCCGAAATCAATAATGGTCAGTTAGTAAAAATTATCCGCGATAAATATCTTGTACCGGCCATCCCTTATAACAAGATACAAGGTCTTCCTTTTACAACGGAAGAAATTGTAAAAAAAATAAAAGAAGTAATAGCATAAAAGATTCTTAAAATACATACAATGACTGAGACATTAACAGCAACCAATGGACAAGAAACAAAATTAACTGTAAAAGATTTTGCCACTGATCAGGATGTGCGCTGGTGCCCCGGTTGTGGCGACTATTCAATTCTGAAGCAGGTGCATACCGTGTTGCCACAGCTTAATATCCCTCGTGAAAATATTGTTTTCATTTCAGGTATAGGTTGTTCTTCCCGATTTCCTTACTATACCGAAACTTTTGGAATGCATAGTATTCATGGCAGAGCTGCTGCGATAGCTTCCGGGTTAAAAGCGGCAAATCCTGATCTGAGTGTGTGGATTGTAACAGGAGATGGCGACTGCCTTTCAATTGGAGGAAATCACTTTATCCATTTGCTGCGCAGGAATTTTGATGTGAATGTATTACTGTTCAATAATGAGATATACGGATTAACAAAAGGTCAGTACTCTCCTACTTCTCACGAAAATGCTGTTACAAAATCCACTCCGATGGGTTCTATTGACCATCCGTTTAACCCGATTGCGCTGGCGCTTGGCGCTGACGCTTCATTCGCAGCAAGAAGTATGGACAGAGACCCGTCGCATTTACAGAATATGCTTCTTCGTTCCTACAAACACAAAGGGGCTTCATTCCTTGAGATTTATCAGAACTGTAACATCTTTAATGATGGCGCTTTTGAAATTTTTACCGAAAAGAAATCTAAAAAGGAAGAAACTATTTTTCTTACACACGGTCAGCCGTTAGTGTTTGGCGATAACAATGACAGAGGAATTCGTCTGGATGGTTTTAAACCCACAGCAGTAAAAATAAACGAGAGCGGTATAGGGCTGGATGATTTAATGGTGCATGATGAACATGATTTAGTGAAAGCCGGAATCATTTCACGCTTCTTTGATAATCCTGCTGATGGTAACCATCTTCCCCGTCCATTTGGTGTGTTTTATGAAATTGACAGACCACGCTATGAGGACGGACTAATAGAGCAAATCAAAGTCGCAAGAGAAAAAAAGGAAGGAAACTTAGACAAACTTCTCTCCGGCAGTGAGACTTGGACTATAGCGTAACTGCTGTTACAGTTTCAGAATATCTTTCCTTCAAATACTTTATAGAGCAGGTCTGCTCCAAAATATAACATAACTGTTCCGGCAATTCTATTCAGCCAAATCATTAGTCGGAAATTCAATAAATGAGAAATCTGATCAGCGATATAAGACTTTAATATGTCTGAACTGTAGATACAGGTAATTACTCCTGCAAAAAATATCAACCGGTCTATTCTCGAACTTGCATATTCTACTGAAATAATTCCCATAGTACTGAACCAGAAAATAAATACAAACGGATTGAGTACATTGATGGCAAATCCTTTAAGTGCGTAGCCAATGTATCCGGACTGAATAGATTCATTCAGTTCTACTTTCTCAATTTTAGGTTTCTTGAAAAGATGAATTATCCCAAAAATTATCAGCAATACTCCGCCGCAAGTTCCCAACCAGAATTTAAAATGTGCATTTTCAAAAAATGTATTAACTCCTACAAATGCGACGAGGATATAAAACACATCCGAAATCATCGTTCCGGTAGCCATTGCTGCCGCCGCCGGAAAGCCACGGCTGATACTGGTTTCAATCAAAGCAAAAAAGATAGGTCCGAACGATACAATAAAAATCAATCCGAGTAACAGTCCTTTGTAATATGCTTCAATACCGGCAATCACTTTTGTAAATTTTAAATTGATTTGATAATTATAGGATAATAAAAATACTGAATGAAGAAAGAAAGCAATAACAACTTCTAATCTTTATTGAGTTGATTGAAATTGTTTATGCTGCCGGTTATTGATTACCTATCTTCTCGGCTTCAACAAACTTTTTCCATTCTTCAAATTGTATGCCTCTCATCACCCGGGGGAATTTACTCTGCCCGCCCACCTTATGATGAATTTCATGCCACTTGTAAAAAATCTGTGTTGGAATGATTTCTACAAAAACATCTTTCAATGCAGCTATCCGTTCAACTGCATAATCATCATTCAGCTTTTTTAAATTATCATCTAACCGGTTACGGAATTTTTCTATATCTACTTTTTCATCACATCCTACATACCACTGGTGCGCAAACATACTATCGTGCGGAATACCTGCAACGGTAAATTCCTTGATTGCAACATTAAATTCCTCAGAACACATTTCAATTGCTTTGTTCATATTCTCTACTGAAAGATGTTCGCCGCACAAACTCAGATAATGTTTCGTTCTCCCTACAATAGTAATTTCTGACTTTGACACATTAGAAAATTTTACAACATCGCCAATCAAATAGCGCCATGCACCCGCACAGGTGGAAAGCAACAGTGCATAAGGAATATTTTCTTTCACTTCGCCAATGTGTAATGTCTTTGCTTCATCCTTTAGTTCTCCGTTGTAATCGAAGTTTTCTGAATTGAACTCTACAAACTCAAAGTAAATTCCATTGTCAAGTAGCAGCTTCATGCCACTCGCCCCCGGTTCAGTCTGAAATGCAATAAACCCTTCAGAGGCAAGATAGGTATCTACATAAAACAGCGGCTTGCCTAACAGCTTTTCAAATGCTTTTTTATAGGGCTCAAATGAAACTCCGCCATGTACATAACAGATTAAATTAGGCCATAAGTCATGTATATTTTTGAGTTGATAGCGCCGGATAATTTTCTCTAACATGATTTGAATCCACGCCGGTACTCCCACAATAAAAGCTATGTCCCACTGCGGTGCGTTCTCTGTAATTTCTTCTAACTTTTTTTCCCAGTTACGCTCGCTTGAAATCTTTTTCCCGGGTTTGTAAAAGAACTGAAACCAAAACGGAATCTTACTTGCATTGATTCCGCTTAAATCTCCTTCAAAATATCTTCCGTGACGATTAAGATGTGTACTGCCACCAAGCATTAATATTCCTTTCTCAAAAATATCCGGATGCAGATTATAATTCGCAAGCGAAAGAATCTGCCCGATGCTGGCGCGCTGCATTGCCTTGCTCATATCGCGTGTTACAGGAATATGTTTGCTGGCTGATTCGGAAGTTCCGCTGCTCAATGCAAAATACTTTGTACTGCCGGGCCAGCAGATGTTCTCTTCTTCATTTAGAGTCCGGTACCACCATTGACTGTAAATGGAATTGTAGTTAAAAGTCGGAACCGACTTCCGGTAATCATCCTGTATATTTTTTGAATTAACTGTAACAGAAAATTTATATTGTTTACCAAAGTCAGTGAATTCCGCTTTGCGTAATAATTTGGTCAATACACGTTTTTGCTGCACTTCAGGTGTCAGATTCAGCAGTTTTACCATTGACCTTGTTTTGATAACCTGCTTGATTAAAATACCCAGTAAAGGCATTCGTTTTTTTGCGACTAAGATAGAATCAGAATCGGGAAGTTGAAATCTAAATTTGAAACAATACCAATACTGATGTATGAATAAACTACATAATCCGGGTTTTTATATCTTTTGTCACTTGGTATAAAGAAGAGTATTGCATAATTTAAGAGTGCAGAAAATGCTCTTACTTCCTTCTAAACGGAACGGTGTATTAAGAGTCTGTATCTGACTTCAATCTTCTAACTTTGCTACCTTCATTCCGAATAACTCTTATGTATTCCCAAAAACAGGAACAGAAACTTATTGAAGACTCTTCTACACTATTGAAGAAGTTAAAACATCAGCCCGATTTTACAGAACAGAATGAAAAAGCCACTGAACAACTCCGTATCCTGATTCGATACCATGAATGGAAATACTATGTACAAAGTGAACCAGTTATTTCTGATTTTGAATATGACCAACTGTATCAACTACTCAAGCGAACGGAAGAAAATAATTCCGATTGGATAACTGAAGACTCGCCCACACAGCGTGTAGCCACCGGGCTTACAAAAGAATTCCCTGAAGTGAAACATCTTGTTCCGATGCTTTCACTCGACAATTCTTACAATGCAGAGGATTTAGTTGACTGGGACAGGCGGGTACGCGAACTTACAGGCGAAGAAAGTATAGAATATTGTGTAGAGCCGAAATTTGATGGAGCAGGTATTTCTCTGATTTATGAAAACAATAAGCTTCTCCGTGGCGCTACGCGAGGCGATGGCTCTGTAGGTGAAGAAATCACTACCAACCTGCGGCAGCTTAAATCTATTCCATTAAGCGCCGGGTTTAAAGAATTCAATATCTACCGGATTGAAATTCGGGGTGAAGTTCTTATCAATAAAGATTCATTCAAAAAGATAAATAGTAAACGACTGGAAGAAGGACTTGCCCCTTTTGCAAATCCGCGAAATGCAGCATCAGGCGGATTACGTATGCAGGATGCAGCAGAAGTAGCCAAGAGAGGAATGGAAGCATTTCTGTATCATGTGAGCGTGGCTGAGGATGTGAACGGAAATAATTTACTTCAAACAAAGTTGGAGTCACACTCCGGCAACATTCACATTCTGTATCAGTTGGGGTTTAAAACACCTGACAAAGAATTTAAGATTGCAAAAAGTATTCATGAGGTTGTTGAATACTGTAAAGAGTTTGAAAAGCGACGCGATTTATTGCCTTATGAAATTGACGGGCTTGTTATCAAGGTGGATAATTTAAAGTTGCAGGAAAAATGCGGTTATACTTCACATCATCCGCGTTGGGCAATTGCATATAAATTTCAGGCAAAACAAGCAACTACCGAACTGCTGAAAGTGGATTTTCAGGTTGGCCGTACAGGCACTGTTACACCGGTTGCCAAGTTAGAGCCGGTAGAACTTGCAGGTGTTACAGTTTCATCTGTTTCCATGTTTAATGAAGATTTTATCAATGAAAAAGATATTCGCTTAGGTGACAAAGTGCTGGTAGAGCGCGCAGGTGAAGTGATTCCTTATATTGTAAAACCTGTTACAGAAGCCCGTACAGGAAAAGAAAAGAAAATTCATTTTCCAAAAAATTGTCCTGTCTGTAACACTCCATTAATCAAACCCGAAACAGAATCCAACTGGCGCTGTCCGAACCTGAATTGCCCTGCACAAGTGGTGGAGCGTATCATTCATTTTGTTTCAAAAGATGCAATGAACATTCAGGGATTAGGTGAAGCTATTGTAACAGACTTCACCGAACGAAAAATTATAAATACCATTACTGACATCTACCGTTTAAACTATGATGCCATTCGTAAATTAGATGGATGGAAAGATAAGTCAGTAAATAATCTGCAAGCTGCTATTGAATCCTCCAAACAGCAGCCGCTTCATCGTTTGATTTTCGGGTTAGGCATTCGTTTCATTGGGGAGACTACCGCAAAGAAACTTGCAGAACAGGTGAGTGATATTGAAGAACTGAGGAACTGGTCACAGGAGCAACTGATGACTGTGGAGGATATTGGACCGAAAGTGGCAGCAAGCATATATGAATACTTTGCAGATAACGAAAATATTAAAATGATTCATGAGCTTCGTCACTTAGGCGTAAATACACAACATGATATAAGTGAAACTGTAACAGACGGAAAACTCAGTGGTAAAACATTCCTTTTTACCGGCACATTAAAAATGAAACGAAGCGATGCAGAAGAATTAGTGGAGAAAAACGGAGGCAAAATTCTCGGCTCAGTTAGTAAAAATCTAAACTATTTAGTTGCAGGCGAAAATGCAGGGAGCAAATTAGCTAAAGCTCAAAAACTCGGAACAGTGGAAATAATTGATGAGGAGAAATTTTTAGAACTGATATAACAGCCCTGTCAAATGAATATATTCCATTGCATACAGTTAATTGTTTTCAAACAACAATATTTGCATCAGTGATAATCTGAGGATGAAATGAAAAGACGAATAAATTACATTCTGTTACAGTGTTTATCTTTTTGCTTATTACTTTTTTTCTCTGCTGGTGCTGTTCAGGCACAATCTCATAAGCACAATACTGCGGTGCATACATTATCGGTTGGAATTGCCGGTTCTGAACCTTTTGTATTTGGTCAAGAGGATAAAGGTATTGCCGTTGAGATATGGGAAGAGATTGCAAGCAAAAATTTATGGAATTATAAATACATATCGTTTGAAAACATTGATGATGCGCTACATTCGCTAAACAAAGGGAACTTAGATGTAGTGGTTGGTCCTGTGGGTATAACATCCGAGCGCCTTGAGAGCGTGAGATTCTCTCAACCATTTTACAACTCAAGTATATCCATCATTTCACGAACAGATAATCAAAGCTCCTGGCAAAGAATTCGTCCCTTTTTCAGTTTAAAATTATTGATTGCCGTACTCATCTTTTTAATGATACTTTGCGGCGTTGGTACACTTCTATGGTTAGCAGAACATAAAGAATCTCCGAGACAGTTTTCAAAAGATCCGGTAAAAGGCATAGGAGCAGGTATGTGGCTGGCTATTGTAACCATGAGCACAACGGGCTATGGCGACAAAGTTCCTGTAACATTACCCGGCAGAATAATCACCGGCATCTGGATGATAATATCTTTAGTTTTTGCTACTTCTATGGTAGCAGGGATTGCAAGTGTATTAACACTAACTTCTCTTAACGCAACAACCATTTCAACAATAGAACAACTCTCCGGTCATAAGGCAGCAACCGTTCTTTCTTCGCCATCAGAGGAGTTTTTAAAAAAATATAAAATAGAAACTGTTCCTGCGTTCAATTTGAATGATGCTATCGCAAAATTAGAAAGTAAAAAAGTTGATGCAGTTGTATATGATCGCCCGGAGTTGTTATACTATCTGAAGAATAATAAGAGTGGAAATTTATCTATCAGTAAAGCAGAATATTATAAGCAAGGTTATGGCTTTGCCTTTCCTCCGAATTCATCTCTTGTTTTAGATTGTAACAGATCTTTACTTGAACTTTCCGAAGATCAAAAGACAGAGAGAATCATTCACTATTATATTCAGAAAGACGAATGACAATTGCGATTGCCTTTATATTGATCTGAATTTACTACCCGTAATTCTCTTTCCCTTTCAGCATTAACATTAATTATCTGTTTAACAGACTATATCATAGTAGTTTTTCTCTTTGTTTGTTTTTATTTAGAATCATTCTCAATAAGTGTTATATTCGCAACCGTTATGAATATCTCTCCCTTATCTAATAAATCAATTATCAGAACCGGTCTGCGGAATGGTTTCTTTTCTTTTCTGCTGGTTCTGCTTCTTATGCCTATAGGTCATGCACTTATGGTAATGAATGAAATTTTTCTACACGATTACAAGTTTGTCGGCGCTGTTGTTATGGGGTTTATTGGTGTGGCGCTAATCGTTTGGGGGATCCTGAAAAATAAACAAGCAACTCTTGCCACCATACTCGGCTTTCTTGGCGGAGTGTTGGTTTGGACAGGTTGGGTGGAGTTCTCTTTCGTATGGAATGCAGAAGAAACCAAGGTAGCCGATTATGTTGTGAATAATGAGGTGGCTACTAAGAAAGAATATTTGGTAATGCTCTCCTCACTTGGCTTAGTGGCTACTATAACGCTCTACTTTATTTTTACCCGGACCTACTGTACTTTTTTTGTATGGATTCAGAAATATTCCGGGCTAAAGAAACATGTAATGATCCAGACCGGCTACAAAAAGCCACTGGCAGTAACCACTTTCGTTGAAACTATCATGATACTCTGGTTTTTCTATATAGTTCTTCTGATAGTTTATAATCCTAACATTGCTGGCGACCGTCACCCTGCGACTTATATTGTAGGTATTGGTTCTCTTATCTGGTCACTGTATCTGATAACACGCCTTTTCAAAATTCAGACTTTTGATTATGCGGTTCGCTATGCTATTCCTACAGTTATTATATTCTGGAATTTCGTAGAAGTATTAGGCAGGTGGGAATTATTTAACGAAATATGGGTTCATCCAAAAGAATACTGGCTGCCGGTGAGTGGTTTCTTTATTCTGCTGGGGATATTACTCTATATCTTTATTAAGAATCCTGCTTTTATGAGAAAGAAAAGAGCAGATATATTCTTATCACAACACAGTTATCAGAAAAATTCTGCATAGCAGTTACTGTAACACTTACTATTGCTATAAATAAAAATCTTAATTACAGATTTTCAATTACTCTTTTCAGCTTTGCTCTTACTTCTGTAGCAACTCCGCCTAATTTATCATTTTTTATTGCCATCATAGAGGCAACCGGATCAACAGCGGAAACTTTAATGGTATTGTCATCCTTTTCCTGAACTACTACGTTACAGGGAAGCATAGTGCCTATGGTATCTTCAGCCAACAACGCCTGATATGCAAAAGGCGGATTACATGCTCCGAGTATTTTGTACTTCTTTAAATCAACACCTAATTTTTTCTTCAAGGTTTCCTTCATATCTATTTCAGTAAGAATTCCGAAACCTTCTTTTTTTAGTTCTTCAGTAACTTTTGTAATTGCTTCATCAAAACTGACTTGCAGTGTTTTAGAAAAATAGTAGCTCATGTTGTACAGTTTTTAATTATGATGCAATATTACCGCTGTAAGATTACATGATCTGTAACTTCTGTTACATACAGTACTAATTGCGTCCCTATCTATTTTATAGATAATTTTTTAACCGGATTCGGTTATTCAATCATTACTTTCTTAACTGAAACTTCGCCATTGGCTTTTGTAATCTTTGCAAAGTAAAATCCTGAAGGAAACTGATGTGTGTCTATTGAGAACGTAGTGCTAGTGGTATTACTTTTATAAACATTTCTTCCTGTTATATCCATCAACTGAATATGCTGATAAGAGTTTCCTTCCTGTAATGAGATGTAAAGTATATCATAAGTAGGATTTGGATAAACCAGAACCGGGCTGTCAGTTACCAATTGGGTGCTTGCTCCTGTAATATTGCTGCAAATAAATTGAAGCAAGAAGTTAGCAAGGGTTGTGTCTATCTGTAACATCTCTGCCGGATTACCCGACCATGGACAATGCCCTTCTCCAGGATAAACTATACTGTGATGAATCAGATTTAACAGTGTGTAGCGCGCCTCCATTTCACCTAAACCGCAAAGACGAACCGGCAGAAGTCCACCTATTGCCTTAGCGCATATATAGGGAACAACATTATCCTGATCACCTTGCGCGTTAAAAGAAGGAACATTACCGGGGCCTATAAACTCAGCAGAGTACAAGCCGCCTGCAAGGTTAATAAGAGCTGTCATATCCGATGAGTATCCGTCATTCCCGCTGTTACCTTCAATCCCACCATTTTCTGTAATTATATTACGAATGAATTCAGGTGCTTCATTTACACTGTTTATATAGGCAGAATGACAGTAAAGTACCGCACCTGCACTGTTGCCGCCACAAAAAATCTTATTCGGATCAATCCTGTAAATATTAGTTGTTGCTGCATCTTTTCTGAAAAACCTTATAGCTGATTTACCATCACCTATGGCTTTAAATACTGCAGTAACTGCCTTAATTGAGTCAAACATGTCAAACACATTTGCTAAACGGTACTGAATGTCGGCTGTAACATATCCCCGCTTTGCAAAGTTGATGCAGAGTTTAACACAAGCGCTATCTGCTCCTTTGTCACCACCAACAAAACTTCCTCCATGTGCTAAAATAAGCAGCGGACGCATAGATGAAGTATCACCCAACGGTTCATAAATATCCATCTTCAGTGTAACGCCGTTGGAAGTGGAATAAACTACATCAGATGTTTTAGTGACATCTGTAAAAATCATTTTCTTGTATCGCTCACCACAAGGCTGAGCAAACGAATCTGATACTGCTGTTACAGTTATAAGTAAGCAGACAATTGTGTAAAGTTTGTTTTTCATTTCAGTTATTAAAGAAGAGTGAATAAAAATATTTAACAAAGGAAAAGAATTTTTGACTTTTATAAATTATTGTACTAAATATCTCTAAAGTCAATAATAGAATTTTTAATCTCTATCCGGCTGTTATTTGTTATTTCCACCTGTCTATAATATAAACTGAAAGAAAGTTTACTCTAAGAGTTATTAAGCTAAAGCAACCTAAGAGATTAGATTAATTCTTTCCTAAAGTTTTTTCAATTTTCCATCTGCAAATGAAATGATAGTACCGTCATTTTTATTTAGTGTTACATTATCTAATACAGAGCCGGTTTCAGGAAAAGCAGTTTCAGTAACCTTTATATTCACGACAGAATCCTTCGTAGTGATTTCATTATATACAAAAATGGCAATGTCTTTTCTCAGACCTCGCGGAGAGTATTCCTTCTCAAAAATGGTTTTCCCATTAACATCTGTTACTACCACATTTATCGGACTTCTTCTTTTCACAATGGGCTTTGCCGACTGCATCTGGAACTGTTGATTGTTAGTTATGTCCTGAAACTCAGTAGGCGAAGAAATATATTTGAAGTTCAGTACCAACATTTTTTCATTCTTATCAAAGACAGAAAGTG
>CAYRJA010000061.1:5693-18977 GCA_964424455.1 uncultured Bifidobacteriaceae bacterium | reverse complement strand
AATTAGGGATTTCTGTACTCAGTCTTTTTGAAACAGAGTAATAAGAACGCGGATCCGATGCCTCTACATTGGTAGGGCAAACGATTACCTCTGCACCAACTGCTTTTAAAATATCGGCTTTCTCTTTCGACTGCTTATCTGTAGTGGTGAAAATACATTTGTAACCTCTTGCAATCGCTACCAGCGCCAGCCCCATTCCTGTATTGCCCGAAGTTCCTTCGATGATGGTGCCACCGGGCTTCAGTAAACCTTTCTTTTCCGCATCTTCAATCATCTTCAAGCCAATCCGGTCTTTGATGGAATTGCCGGGGTTGAATGATTCCACTTTTGCTAATACCGTGCAAGGTAAATCCTTCGTCACACGGTTCAATTTTACAAGTGGTGTGTGACCGATGGTCTCAACTATGTTATTGTAATACATGGGCGCTAAGGTAAATATTGAAAGTATGAGTTTGGAAATAAGTTTTGTACAGGAAATAATTTATTTTTAAAGTATGAAAACAGTTCGCTTCTCTTCAAACTCAGATAAAAAATTTAACCTGCTCATTCAGATTGCAGAAGAATTGGGAATTAACATACAAAAACAAGATGAACTCTCTGATGCAGAAATGGCATTGCCATGGCTAAAGGTATCTAAAGAACAATTGGAAGAATGGCTTTCAAAAGAAGTCGGTGACGGCGGATATTCTTCAGCAGAAATGAAATCACCGGTTCAAAGAAATATTCGCAGGAAAAAGCCTGTGAGAAATGGACATCGTTTATAAGCCGGAGCTGCAAACGCTATTTCAAGTGTTGCTTTCTTTATTGAAAGCAAGAATACTCCAGGAAGCGGAGCCAGATGGTTTATGAATGTAGATGAGCAGATTCGGCGTTTCGTAAAATCGAAAGCTCATCTTCAACTTTGCAAACAGGAATCTTTAGCAAGGCACAATTATCATTGTTTCAATTACAAAGGTTGGATTATAGCTTACCGGATTTCTAAAAATAAATTTGAAGTATGTCGTTTTATCTGGGGAGCAAGATTAGGTTAAGCGCTCTGTGAATAATCAAAAAAACTAATCTCTATCTGAAATAAAAACATTTGTAGAATTGTATAAAATTCTGCGTAATGAAAAAAGTACAATGTTACATTACCAATAAGGAAATAGACTTTAATAAGTGTTACAAAGCTGATGTATTACGCGAGAATATTTTTTCCTTCATTCAAAAAGAATTTCCCGGATTCAATAAGGATTGCTTTATTTCTTTAGATGGATTGAATCAGATTCGCAAAAAATATCTTGCTTCTCTTATCAGTGAAGAATCTGGTGAGTTGAATGAATTAGAAAAAGAAGTGATAAATGCAATTACCGGAAACCAGTTACTGTCACAGAATATTGAACCGGAAATTATAGAGCAACTCACCTTTGGCGACAAAATAGCTGACTCCATAGCATCATTCGGAGGTAGTTGGAAGTTCATAGGTATTTTCTTTGTGTTTCTTTTTATCTGGATGGGAATAAATATTTTCATCCTTGTTACGAAGCCCTTTGATCCGTATCCATTCATACTGCTCAATCTAATCCTCTCCTGTATTGCCGCTATACAAGCGCCGGTAATTATGATGAGCCAGAACAGGCAGGAAGTAAAAGACCGTATTCGCAATGAACACGACTATAAAATAAATTTGAAAGCGGAATTAGAAATAAAGCTGTTACACGAAAAGATTGATCATCTGCTGGTTCATCAAAATAAACACCTGTTAGAAATTCAGGAGTTGCAAACAGACTATTTAGAAGATATTATGAAGCAGATAAAAGATGCAATGAAGAAGTGATAAATACGATATAACATTTACAAAAAAATGAGTGTACGGGTTACCGGATATTCACAAATTATTATCATCTTCATTTCTCGTTAAAAAATTCTACTATAAATCAATTCTTATGTTAAAAAAGATTTCTTCTCTTGATGAATATAAGTCCGAATACGAAAGAAGCATAAATTCCCCTGATCAGTTTTGGAGTGAAATAGCTGAGCAGTTTTTATGGAGAAAAAAGTGGGATAAGGTTTCCTCAGGAAGTTTTGAAACAGCCGATTGCAAATGGTTTGAAGGAGGTAAACTTAATCTCATTGAAAATTGCCTTGACAGACACTTGCCTGAAAGAGCTAACCAAACCGCTATTATATGGGAACCGAACAATCCGGATGAACCAAACAGAATTATTACTTATCAAGAGTTGCATGAAGAAGTTTGCCGGTTTGCCAATGCATTAGAGAAACTTGGCGTAAAGAAATATGATACGGTTTGTCTGTATATGCCTATGATTCCGGAACTCGCCATTGCCATGATGGCTTGTGCAAGAATAGGAGCGATTCACTCAATAGTGTTCGGTGGGTTTTCTGCAAAAAGTATTGCAGACCGAATTCATGATGCGGAATGTAAATGGATGATTACCGCTGATGGCTGTTACAGAGGTGATAAGCCGCTTCATCTGAAAAATATTGTAGATGAAGCGCTGGATAAATGCCCGACTATTCAGAAATCTATTGTATTTAATCGAAGTAATTTTTCCGTCAATATGAAAGCAGGAAGAGATGTTTGGTGGAATGATGTGATTAAAGACTGTAACACTTCGCATCAGGCGGCAGAAATGGATGCAGAAGATCCGCTATTCATTCTCTATACTTCGGGCAGCACCGGAAAACCCAAGGGTATGTTACATACCACAGGAGGATATATGGTTTTTATAGCTTACACTTTCCTGAATGTATTTCAGTATTCTGAAGGTGAAGTATATTGGTGTACTGCTGATATTGGATGGATAACAGGGCACAGTTATGTGATTTATGGTCCATTGCTCAACGGCGCTGTTACAGTTATGCACGAAGGCGTTCCGCAGTATCCGGATTGGGGAAGATGGTGGCAGATAATTGATAAGTACAAAATTAATATTCTATATACAGCGCCTACGGCTATCCGTTCGTTGCAGGCAGTAGGAGAGGAGTATCTTAAAGATAAAAATCTGAGTTCGCTGCGTGTGCTGGGTTCGGTAGGCGAGCCGATTAATGAAGAAGCATGGGAATGGTACAACATAAACATCGGAAAAGAAAAATGCCCGATAGTGGATACATGGTGGCAAACGGAAACCGGCGGCATTATGATTTCTCCGCTGGCAGGTATAACTCCTACAAAACCTTCTTTCGCTACACTGCCGCTTCCGGGTATTCAGCCGGTATTGGTGGATGCTCTCGGAAAAGAATTGACGGAAACAGTTGCAGAGGGAAATTTGTGTATTCGTAAATCGTGGCCCGGTCACGCAAGAACAATTTATAAAGATCATGAACGATTCAAGCAAATCTACTTCACTGCTTACCCGGGAAAATATTTCACTGGCGATGGCTGCCGCCGCGCTGCGGATGGCTACTACCGGATTACCGGAAGGGTAGATGATGTGATTAATGTTTCAGGACACCGAATAGGAACAGCAGAAGTGGAAAATGCTATTAACGAACACACAGAAGTGTATGAAAGTGCAGTGGTTGGTTTCCCTCATCCGATTAAAGGACAGGGAATTTTTGCTTTCGTTTCATGCAATCCTCATCCGAAAGATGAGTCTGTATTTAAGCAGGAAGTGTTACAGTTGGTAGCTAAAGCTATCGGACCTTTTGCGAAGCCGGACAAAATTGAGATAGTAAGTGGCTTGCCTAAAACACGAAGTGGAAAAATCATGCGCCGTATTCTGCGAAAAATTGCCGAGGGAGAGCCAGATAAAGTAGGAGATACCACTACACTTCTTAACCCTGAAGTGGTACAGGAAATAAAAGATAAAGTGGCAGGATAAATCAACAAGAGGAGAAGGAGTAATTGACAGCGCTTGCTGATTAGTTCATATAGAAACGGTCACACCAGTCAACTCCACAATGTGCTTACAACCTTTTATTACCACTTCAACTTACTCAGATCATTAATATCAACTGAATTGATGTTGCGGTAAATCATTACTATAATGGCAAGACCTACTGCTACTTCCGCTGCTGCTACCGCCATAATAAAGAATACAAATATCTGCCCTGCTGAATCGTTATGATAAACGGAGAATGCTGCAAGCAAAAGATTTACTGAATTAAGCATCAGTTCAACGGACATGAAAATAATAACCAGATTGCGGCGGGTTAGCGCTCCGATTATACCAATGATAAACAGTACGGCGCTTAGAAGAATATAATGTTCAAGCGGAATAATTTTAAAGATGCTCATTGGTTTTCAGTTTGTAATTTAGAATTGTTATTGGGTTCGCGCTTAGCAAGAATCACTGCGCCAACCATTGCTACTAAGAAAAGTACTGAAGCTATTTCAAACGGCATAATATAGTCGCGATACAATGTCAGTCCGATTGCTTTAATCATTCCTATCTGATTGTTATCCGGATTTTTTGAAAGAAAAGTATCAGCGCCTTTCATTGCAGCAATTAAGACTAATCCGAAAACACCACCTGCAATCACTCCGATAAATTTCATAAGATGGGATTTCGATTGTTCATTGTCGGCATTCAGATTAAACAACATAATTACAAACAGGAATAACACCATTATAGCGCCTGCATAAACAATGATATGAACGAGTGCAAGGAACTGTGCATTCAATATCAGATAATGTCCGGCAATACAGAAGAAAGTGAGGATGAGGTACAATACGCTGTGTACCGGATTTTTACTGAACACCACCAGACAAGCGCTGAGGATTGCAACAAAAGAGAGGAAATAAAACAAAGACTGTATCATAGTTATGTGTGCGGCTTACCTTTTTATTTTCAAATTATTTAAGTTCGGTTTCTCTTCCCTGAACCACTCCATTCACATTCAGAATATCAAAAGCTTTTGTTCCTTGTTTTGGCTTTTCCACTAACCGGTCTTTACCATAAACAAAATCTTTTCTTTCATTATAAGCAGGCACTAAATCATCTTCAAGAAAAATAGCAGCTTTCGGACACGCTTCTTCACAGAAGCCGCAGAAGATGCAGCGTAGCATATTGATTTCATAAGTGCTTGCATATTTTTCTTCACGGTACAAATGCTCTTCACCCGGTTTTCTTTCGGCTGCTTCCATAGTGATAGCTTCCGCAGGACAAGCCAGCGCACAAAGTCCGCAGGCAGTACAACGCTCTGCTCCGTTTTCATCGCGCCTCAAAATATGAAGCCCGCGATATACAGCAGCAAAAGTTCGCTTCTGTTCAGGATAGCGGATAGTTACTTTCTTTTTGAAAAAGTGCTTTAAAGTAATCCCCATTCCTTGTGCAATGGCAGGAAGGTACAGGCGTTCCCACAAAGTCATTTCCTTTGCTACAAGAACTTTTCTTCTATTGGTTAATGCTTGCATTTCTCTAATTTAAAAAATCTTTTTTAAACGCTAAACAATCCTTGATGTCTTAACACCATTACAACCGCAGTTCCCAGAATGTTAAGCAGTGCAAGAGGCACTAATATTTTCCATCCAAGATTCATTAACTGATCGTAACGGAAACGCGGAAGTGTCCAACGCACCCACATAAAAAAGAAGATGAACAAAAATATTTTTACAAAAAGGAGGAGTGTACCGACTATTGTAACAATGTTGGCAGAGCCGGTTGCTTCGCCAAGCATATCCATAAACGGAAAATTGTAACCACCGAAATACAATGTGCTCAGCATCATACTTGCAATGAACATATTGATATATTCAGAGAAAAGATAAAAGCCCAATTTCATTGAACTGTATTCCGTATGATAGCCACCCACTAATTCTGATTCAGCTTCGGGCAGGTCAAATGGCGCACGGTTGGTTTCAGCAAAAGTGCATATCAGAAAAATCAGGAAGCCGAGTGGCTGAATAAAGATATTCCAGCTAAATCCATGTTGTTGCTCAGCAATCTCACGTAAGCTCAAAGTACCTGTTGTCATTATTAATGCAACAATAGCCAGCCCCATTCCTAACTCATAACTGATTACCTGAGAAGAAGCCCGCAGCGCTCCCATCAGTGACCATTTATTGTTAGATGCCCATCCGCCAATCATAATTCCATAAATTCCAACTGACACAACAGCAAAGACATATAAGATACCGAGGTCAAGATCGGTTGCCTGAAGCCAGTATGAATTACCGTTGATAGTAATTTCTCTGCCCCATGGAAGCACTGCGCTGGTCATCAGCGCACAAGTCATTGCTACACAAGGTCCAAGTATAAATAAGAATTTACTTGCAGCAGTAGGGAATATTTCTTCTTTCAAAAAGAATTTTACTCCATCGGCAAAAGGTTGAAATATTCCTCCGGGTCCTGCACGATCAGGACCTCTTCTGTCTTGAAAGAATGCTGCTACTTTTCTCTCTGCATAAGTGGAGTATAATGCAATGACAAGTGAAATGAGCAGAATGGCGACTATGATTATTATGGCAGGAAGAAAGTTCAGCAACTGGTTCATTCTGTTCTTGTTTTCAAATAGTAATCGTGAGTGAGTTAAACATTATTTATCATTCTAAATTTCATCCCATATTTCGTTATCCAACTTTGAGAAAAGCTGTTCGGGAAGTGGTTTCGTTTCTCCTCCATAATGATTGACATCAATAACCGATTTGTCATTGATTACTCTCGGACCTTCAATCACCCAATCGTTTATATCCATGTGGTTGAAACGGCAATCGTCACAGATAAACTCTTTAACTTCTTTATATTGGTCTCTGCGACCTGTTACACGGTAAACGTCTTTATTCCGCAACCATACTACCACTTTGCCCGAACATTTCGGACAATCACGGTGGGCATCCATTGGATTTAAGAACCAAACACGATTGCGAAACCTGAACGGTTTATCCGTGAGTGCGCCAACAGGGCAAACATCTATCATGTTTCCACTGAAATCGCTTTCAACCGCTTTCTGAATGTAAGTAGAAATCTCTGATACATCGCCGCGCAGCAGTACTCCGTGAACTCGTTCATTTGTCAGTTGATCGGCTACCATTACACATCTGTAACACAAAATACAGCGTGTCATGTGTAGTTTTATTTTCGGCCCTATATCTATCAGGTCAAAAGTGCGGCGCTCAAAATCGGTACGTGTTTGCTGCAGTCCGTGAGCGAAAGAAAGATCTTGCAAATCACATTCGCCTGCCTTATCGCAAATCGGACAATCCAAAGGATGATTGACTAACAGCATTTCCACAATTCCTTTTCTTGCTTTCAACACTTCCGGAGAAGTGATGTTTTGTACCACCATTCCATCCTGAGCCGCTGTAACACAACTTGCAACCAGTTTAGGCATCGGGCGCGGGTCTTTAGTAGAGCCGGCAGATACTTTTACTAAACAGCAACGGCATTTTCCTCCGCTGCCTTCCAGCGTTGAAAAGTAGCACATGGCAGGAGGAACGATTTCACCACCCACTTTGCGCGCAGCATTCATGATGGTTGTGCCTTCTTCAACTTCTATTTCAATTCCGTCTATGGTTACCTTAATCATTGCTTTGATTTATCAAAAATTAAGAACCAGAAAATATTTATCTGCTGCCTTGTCGTCAAACCGGGGCAAGTTGAGCAAAATATTTCTGTGTATCTTTTGTTAATCCGTAATTACTTCTCTGCGATTTCTCCGGCTCAGAGACGTGCCACTCAAACTCTTCTCTGAAATGACGGATGGCGCTGGCTACGGGCCATGCAGCCGCATCTCCCAGCGGGCAAATTGTATTACCCTCTATGTTTGACTGGACATCCCACAACAAATCAATATCACTCATTTTCCCTTTGCCATGCTCCACATTATTCAAAACTTTATAAAGCCATGCTGTTCCTTCACGGCATGGGCTGCATTGTCCGCAACTTTCATGACGATAAAAGCGGGCAAAGTTCCATGTGTTACGAACCACACATTGATCTTCATCAAAAACAATAAAGCCACCTGAACCGAGCATAGTACCTGTCGGAAATCCTCCATCTGAAAGTGATTCGTAAGTCATTACCCGTGGTTCCCCTTTTGCAGTCTTGTAAAAAAGATGCGCAGGAAGAATAGGAACAGATGAGCCGCCAGCAATTACTGCTTTCAGTTGCTTACCGTCTTTTACTCCGCCACAATATTTTTCTGAATTTAAAAATTCATCAACCGGTAAACCCAGTTCAATTTCATAAACTCCGGGATTATTAATATTTCCACAAGCAGAAATCAGTTTAGTACCTGTGCTGCGTCCTACACCAATTTTTGCATAAGCATCTCCACCATTATTAATTATCCATGGAACGGCAGCAATTGTTTCCACATTATTTACTACTGTAGGATTGCCATACAAACCTTTCACCGCAGGGAACGGAGGTTTGATTCTTGGGTTTCCGCGTTTTCCTTCTATGGATTCAAGCAATGCCGTTTCTTCTCCGCAGATGTATGCACCTGCACCGGGATGTACTATGATTTCCAGATTATATCCGGTGCCGAGAATATTATGCCCGAGCCATCCGTTAGCTTTTGCTTCAGCAATTGCCTGTTCAAGAATTTTCTTTATCCATTTGTATTCACCACGGATGTATATAAAAGCAAGATGCGATTCAAGAGCAATGCTGGAAGTAATCATTCCCTCAACGAGCAGATGAGGAATAAACTCCATCAGATACCTGTCTTTGAAAGTACCCGGTTCTGATTCGTCTGCATTGCAAACCAAATATCTGGGGTTACCTGATTTTTTGTCAATGAAACTCCACTTCATTCCGGTAGGGAAGCCGGCGCCGCCTCGTCCGCGCAGTCCTGATTTCTTCACTTCCTCCACTATGTCATTCGGCGTCATTTGTTTCAGCGCTTTCTCCACAGAGGTATAACCACCATGCTGGCGATAAACTTCATAAGATTTTATGCCGGGCTTGTCTATATGTTCCAGTAGTATTTTCCGTCCCATTAGTTCAATTTATTAGCTGCTTTTAATCTGAAATCATCCAGCAACTTATCTACCTTTTCTTCTGTATCTAAAAATTCGTGGTAATGTTCTCCAATCTGTATTACAGGTGCGTAGCCACAGGCGCCGAGACATTCTACAGTTTTCAATGTGAACATCCCGTCTTTAGTGGTTTCGCCAATCTTTATCTCTAACTTCTTCTGCAAATAATCTATCAGCCATTCTCCTTTGCGGATAGCACAGGGTCCGGTGTGACAAATTTCAAGTAAATACCTTCCGACCGGTTTCAGATTGTACATCGTGTAGAATGTAGCTACTTCATATACTTCTATCGGTTTTAGCTTCATCACTCTTGCTACTTCATCCAGCGCTTCTACACTCAACCAACCGTTGTATTCATCCTGAACAAGATGAAGAACAGGAAGAAGAGCCGATTTGCTTTTCCCTTCAGGATACAAATCAATCAACTCCTGAATTTTCTGGAGTATCTCCGGTTTAAATTGAACCGCTACTCCTGATTTAACTGCTAACATTTCTTCTTGCTTTCTCTTTTCATTATTAAATTAAAATCTACACATCTCCTTATTTACGCATCCAACTCTCCTGCAATTACATTCAGACTACTCAATGCAATGACGGCATCTGAAATCATGCAACCTTTTATCATTTCTGCATACGCCTGATAATAGATGAAACACGGACGGCGCAGATGCAGCCGGTAAGCGGTTCTGCCTCCGTCGCTGATTAAATAAAATCCAATCTCTCCATTTCCTCCTTCCACACAGTGATAAACTTCTCCTTTAGGTGCATCAATTTCACCCATCACTATCTTGAAGTGATAAATGAGCGCTTCCATATTGTTATATACTTCTTCCTTTGGCGGAAGATAGTAAAGCGGTGAATCCGCATAATAAGGTCCTTCGGGTAATCTTTCCAGCGCTTGTTTAATGATATTCAGACTCTGCCATATCTCCTCGTTCCGCACCAGGAAACGATCATATACATCGCCGGTTGTGCCCACAGGAACATTGAAATCAAAATCTTCATAGCTGCTGTAAGGAGTCATAGCACGAACATCATAATCCACTCCGGTAGCCCGCAAGTTAGGTCCGGTGAATCCATACTGAAGCGCAAACTCCGGTGTAACAGGTGTAACACCTTTTGTTCTCTCTATGAAAATCCGGTTATGAACGAAAAGACCTTCAAAGTCTTTCATCATTTTCGGAAACTCTTTTATGAATTTTTCCAGTTTACGAAATGCAATGTCATTAAAATCTCTTTCCAGTCCGCCGACTCTGCCGATATTAGTGGTTAATCGAGCGCCGCAAACTTCTTCCCATATTTCATAAATCTTTTCGCGCTCCTGCATTACATAAGTGAATCCTGTAAGGGCGCCGGTATCCACACCAATTACACTGTTGCAAATCAGGTGATCAGCAATGCGGGCAAGTTCCATGATGATTACACGGAGATATTGTGCACGTTTCGGTACGGTGATGTTCAATAATTTTTCTACGGTCATCAGCCACCCCATGTTATTAATGGGAGCGCTGCAATAGTTCATTCTGTCTGTAATCGGAGTGAACTGGTAAAACGCACGATGTTCAGCAATTTTTTCAAATGCCCTGTGAATATAACCGATAGTAGATTCTGCACTGACTACCCTTTCACCGTCAACTTCCAATACATTCTGAAACACGCCGTGTGTAGCCGGATGGGTGGGTCCCAGGTTAAGTGTTGTGGTTTCTCTTTCTATAGAGTTCTTAATATGTATATGCTCTTTTGCTTCCATTTTATTCCTGTATTCTGTCTGTCAATCCGCGTCCGAACATTTTATCCTCTTTATCCTTACGAACATTATCCTCCAGCGGGTATTCTTTTCTCATAGGAAAAATAGTCATTTCATCTACATTCAGAATTCGTTTGAGGTTAGGATGTCCATCGAAAATAATTCCGAAGAAATCATAAGTTTCACGCTCTAACCAGTTAGCGCTTTTGAAAACGGTGGTAGCGGTATCAATATGCGGAGAATCGCCGCTTAAAGGTACTTTGATTCTTAGCCGGATATTATTGACAAAAGAATGAAGATGATAAACTACTTCAAAGTTATCTTTCCGGCTGGGGTAATGAACTCCGCAAAGCGAAGTGAGAAAAGTAAACTGTAACACTTCATCGTCACGCAAAAACTGTAACAGTGAAATGATTTTATCCTTAGGAACACGAAAAATCAAAGCGCCATAAGCGTCTTCTTCCTGATGAACCGCATCACCGAATTGCAATTTCAGCTTCTCCGCTACCTGTTGATTTGTTACTCCGCTCATTTTATTCCGTATGATTCCAGTAATGCTTTGTACTCTGGAGAATTTCTCCTGCGCAAAGATTCATTCTTCACCAATTTTTGTATTTCAAGAAAGCCATCAATGATTTGCTCCGGTCTTGGGGCGCATCCCGGCACATAAACATCCACAGGTATAATCCGGTCAATTCCCTGTAACACACTGTAGGTGTCGAATATTCCTCCGCTGGAGGCACAAGCGCCGACAGATATTACCCAGCGCGGTTCCGCCATCTGTTCGTATATCTGCTTTAGTATGGGTCCCATTTTTTTTGCTATGGTGCCCATTACCATAAGTAAATCCGCCTGGCGGGGAGAGAAACTCATTCGTTCAGCGCCGAATCTTGCCAAATCGTAATGAGATGCCATTGTTGCCATAAATTCAATGCCACAGCATGAAGTGGCAAAAGGTAATGGCCATATTGAATATTGACGGGCATATCCCAATGCATAATCAAGTTTGGTGGCGAAGAAACCCTGTCCTTCAATTCCCGGCGGCGCCGGAACTAAGTTAGGTATCTTTCCATTTGATGTTTTTGTTTCCATCAGTATTTATTAAGTGTTATAGAATGAAACGATTCAATCCTATAACCAATCTTATTAATCATTTGTTCTCTTATTCATTCCCAATCCAACGCACCCTTTTTAATAATATAAATAAACCCGGCAAAGAGTAGCACCATAAATAATCCCATGGTGATTAATCCCTGAACGCCTAACTCAAGAAAATTTACTGCCCATGGATAAAGAAAAATTATTTCCACATCAAACAATACAAACAGAATTGCCGTTAAATAAAATTTGATAGCGAACGGTTGTCTTGCATTTCCAACTGATTTAATACCACTCTCAAAAGTGCGGAGTTTCTTTTTTGTGCGAACAGCCCGACCCAACAGGTGTGTGGCAATCATGGTAGTGCCGACAAATCCTGCGGCAACTATAAACTGTATGGCGATAGGAACAAAATCAATAGGTGTGCTTTGCATTATAACGTTTCTCTATAAAGGCAGCGCAAAGTAACGAACTGAATACTACATAAACAAACAGATAAAGTGCACATCTTATTCAGATTTTAACAAGATGCAATAGGATGTGAAAGATTAATTACCCTCTACTTAATATTGCTGTACTCAATATCTGTTTATTGTTCATGTAAAGTATCAGAAGGAATTTAGACTAAAATGTATAAACATCTCTTAATTAATTTAGAATGTTGCCAACATAAACAAATAGGGTAAACATACTTCAAACAACCTCATAAAATAATTTGTCAATTTAAAAAGAATGTTTACTTTTGCGAGTGAATACTAACTAACATTAAAAAGAAAGTATGCAACAATTTACAGACAGACAAATAGAAATAATGGAAGCGGCTACCAACCGTATTTCAAAATATGGTATTCAGAATTTGACAATCAAAACTTTGGCGGAAGATATAGGTTTATCAGAACCAGCATTGTACCGACATTTTAAAAGTAAAAATGAAATACTATTGAGCCTATTAGAATATTTTAAAACAGAAATGAAAACTCGTATTCAGTCTATTTCTTTTAAACCTACCGACACTACCGCAGACGAACTAAGAGCAATCTTTAATTCTCAACTACAAACTTTTACAAACAAACCAGCTATTGTAAGTGTGATTTTTGCGGAAAGTATCTTCCATTTTGATGAAAGTTTGAGCAATAAAGTAGCAGAAATTATGGATATGATGCAGGATTATGTGAAGGCAAACATTACAAAAGGACAAGAAAAAGGACAATACAATAAATTAATTGGAAGTTCTACACTTACCACCATCGTAATAGGCGGAATGAGAATGACAGTATTAAAATGGAAGCTATCAGGACATAAATCAAACCTTGTTAAGGATGGAAAAACGGTCTTAGACGGTATTTTAAAAATGATTGAGAAATAGATATATGAACACACAAAAGAAATTTACCCTATTTCACAGACTATTGCATTGGGTGATGGTAATTGCAATGTCCATTTTATTCATTACAGGTTTTTTGAGAATGTATTGGATGAATAAAAATAACATTGTTGCTGTTATTGAAAGTAA
>CAYRJA010000061.1:0-5683 GCA_964424455.1 uncultured Bifidobacteriaceae bacterium | reverse complement strand
AAAACATCGGTAATTCCAAAAGAACAAATGACAGACATTGCCAAGACAATTAGAGAACCTATGTGGCAATGGCACGAACTTTTTGCTCACGTAATGATTTTTGCTTTTTTAGCACGAATCATTTATATGCTTGTAAAAGGTATTCGTTTCCCCAACCCTTTCAAGAGTAATCAACCATTGAAAGAACGCTTACAAGGATTTACTTATGTCTATTTCTATTTTTTCGTTTTCATTTCGGCCTTCACTGGCATTTGTATTGAAAAAGATTTGTTCTCTACTTATCACGAGCAAATTGAAACCGTTCATAAATGGGGGATTTATTGGTTTCCTATTTTCATTCTACTGCATTTAGTAGGAATTGTATTAGCTGAATTTTCAAACAAAAAAGGAATTACTTCTAAAATGATTGGAGGTGATTAAACCAAATTAAGTATAAACAAGAATAAAAAAATTTATCTAAATATGTTAGTGAATACTCGCAAACTTATTTTCTTTTTGATAGCGATTATCGGATGGAATACGGTTCAAGCTCAAGAAGTTTGGACATTAAAACAATGTATTGACACAGCAAAAGTGCATAACAAAACATTGCAAATTAATCGCAACAACATTTCCATTAGTGAACAACGGAGAAAAGAAGCACAAGCTAATCTTATTCCAAAAATTACAGCAAATGCCGACTACAAATATTTTTTGGAATTGCCTACACAATTAATGCCGATGAATGCACTCAATCCACAAGTGCCCGAAGGACAGTTTAGAGATTTGCAGTTTGGTGTTCCTCATAACATCAACGCAAATATTCAATTGGCAATACCACTCTACAATCCGCAAATTTATGGAGCTATAAACAATACAAAGGTTGCAAGCGAATTGACTGAATTGCAATATCAAAAATCGGAAGAACAGGTTTTGTATGATATTACAACACTTTATTACAATGCTCAAATTCTGAAACATCAATTGGTTTTTTTAGAAACCAATTTGGAGAATACCAACAAGCTATTGAAGAATATGCAATTGTTAAAAGAACAACTTTTGGCAAAAGGAACAGATGTAAATAAAGTGCAATTACAAGCCGAACAATTAGCTACTCAAAAAGAAAATGTGAATAACAAATACAATTCTGTTTTGAATGCATTAAAGCTAAATATGGGTATTGCTTTAGCAGCCGAAATTAGCGTTGAAAGTGCCATTCCTTCTCAAACAACTTTAGAATATACTCCAAAAACAACATTGGATATTCAACTTATTCAAACGCAAAACAGATTTCTAAATACTGAATTAAGCATCTTGAATAAATCTCGCTTTTTGCCTTCATTAAACTTGATTGCTTCCTACGGAACAACTGGTTTTGGTTATGATAAAACACCTAATGATTTCTTGAAATTCTATCCCATCGGTTTTGCAGGAGTGCAACTTTCCTATTCCCTTTTCAATGGAACAGTTACGCAACGAAAAATCAACCAAAAGAAATTGGAAATCAGCAATAATGAATTGCAAGTCCAACTGATGAACGATAAAAATAAAATGGAGATTGAAAATAGCACAAGGCAAAAGAATGTAGCTCAACAAACGGTATTGAACACTGAAAAGCAAATTATTTTAGCTCAAACCATTTATGAGCAAACTATCATTCAGCAGAAACAAGGAACAGCAAGCCTAACCGATGTTTTATTGGCAGACAACGCACTGCGTGAAGCTCAGCAAAATTATTTATCGGCAGTAATAGATTATTTGAAAGCTGATTTAGAACTTAAAAAAGTTAGTGGTCAATTGACAGTTAAAAATTAAAAATCAAAGAAATAATGAAAAAGATAATTTGGATAATAGCAGGTGTTGCAGTGATTGGTTTGATGATGTTCAAGCTTTTAAGCAACAAAAAAATAACTGAAAACAGAGTATATCAATACGATAAAGAAAAACCAATTTCTGTAAGTGTTGATACTATTCGACTACAAAAGATTATTGATGCAGGTGGCTATACAGGAACTTTTGAACCTAATAAAGAAGTTAAGTTAAGTGCTGAAACACAAGGGAAGATAAACTCAATTTTAGTAGATGTTGGCGATATGGTTCAAGAAGGACAAACGCTTATCCAATTGGATAATTCCTTGTTAAAACTACAATTACAAACAATAGAAGTACAAATTGAGGGCTTGCAGGGTGATGTAAATCGTTATACCATTTTAACCGAAGCCGATGCCATTCAAGGTGTTCAGTTGGAAAAAGCAAAATTAGGTTTAAAATCTGCCAATGTTCAAAAAGCAACCATTCAGGAACAAATTAATAAAACGACAATTAAATCTCCTTTTAGCGGAATAATAACAGCTAAATTAAGTGAAGTAGGTGCGTTTGCTGCTCCGGGAGTTCCATTATTACAAATTACAGATATCAATACTTTGCGTTTTACAGTAAATGTTCCTGAAAAAGATTTGGTACAGTTTCAAACCAGCAAAACTTATAACATCAATTCAGATGTATATCCTGAAATTCCACTTCCTGGGAAAATAATAATGACAGGAAGTAAAGCGAATATGGGCAATAGTTTTCCTATTCAATTCCAAGTTGAAAACACGAAACAGTTATCTATAAAATCGGGAATGTTTGGCAAGGTAAATCTTTCTTCTACTTCACAAGAGCAGGGCATACTTATTCCATTATCTGCCATTATTGAAGAAAATGGAATAGAAAAAGTGTATATCGTAACAAATGGAAAAGCTGTTTTGCAAACTATTACAGCTTCTAAGAATACAGGTAATAAAACTGTAGTTATAAACGGGTTAAAAGAGGGAGATGTAATTGTTACAAACGGATTTATCAATCTTTTTGATGGGGTAAATGTGACAATTAAAAATTAACAATTAGCGAGTTATGAATATCACAGAAATATCAATCAAACGTCCTTCGCTGATTATCGTGCTTTTCAGCGTATTTACCCTATTGGGAATTATTGGGTTTAAAAATTTGAGTTATGAGTTAATGCCCGATTTTAACCAACCGGTTGTAGTAATTAAAACCGTATATCCGGGGGCTGAGCCGAATGAAGTGGAAACTTCGGTTTCTCGAAAAATTGAAGATGCACTTTCTAATTTGGAAGGAGTAGATTATTTAGTAACGAAGTCTTTACCGAATGCTTCCATCATTATTGCCAACTTAAAATATGGAACAGATTTGGACAAAACAATGCAGGATGCACAGCGCTACATTGACAATCTCAAAAAGGATTTACCTAAGGATATTCAAAATCCTGTAATGAGTAAAGTTTCACCAAACGATTTGCCAATTATGTCGGTAAGTGCAACAAGCGATTTAAACCCGACTGAGTTTTATCAAAAAATGAAGGATGATTATCTTCCTCAAATTCAAAAATTAAAAGGAGTTGCGGAAATTACAATCCTTGGTGGAGAAGAGCGAGAAATTCAGGTAAAGGTGGATAAAGATAAACTGAAACTCTATAAAATTTCTTTGTATCAAGTAGTAGAAGCCATTAACCGCTCGGGAATTGATTTACCTGCCGGAAAAGTTCAAACCGATCAAGAAAATAGTTCGGTGCGTTTAGTGGGGAAATTCAATAACCTTAGTAGTATTCAAAATGTGCAAGTTGCAATGCCTATGCCCGGTAGTCCTGTTTATGTGAAAGACATTGCAGAAGTGGTGGACGGTATTAAAGAGACAAGTTCTATCAGTAGATACAACAGTAAAAATGGAATTGGGCTTTTGATAAAAAAACAAAGTGATGGTAATGCCGTTGATGTTTCTAAATTAATCAAAGAGCAGTTTCAAACTATTGAAAAGCACAATGCTTCCAATAATGTAAAATTTGTAATTACAGATGACAGTACAGATAATACTATTGCAGCAGTAAATTCCGTTGTTTTCGATTTAATTCTTGCAGTTATTTTAGTTTCTATAGTCATGCTTTTGTTTTTAAGAAGCTATCGAAATTCATTGATTGTTGCTGTTGCCATTCCTACTTCGCTCATTACCGCTTTTGGAACAATGTGGTTGTTGGGTTACACACTTAACTTGATGACACTTCTTGCAATGTCTTTAGTAATTGGTGTTTTGGTGGATGATGCCACGGTGGTTTTAGAGAATATTCAACGCCATTTGGATATGGGCAAAGACAAAAGAAAAGCAGCAATGGATGGGCGTATGGAAATTGGCTATTCCGCAGTTTCTATCACTTTGGTGGATGTTGTTGTGTTTGTTCCTATCTTATTTCTACAAGTTTTTGTGGCAGATATGTTGAAGCAGTTTTCAGTTGTAATTATTGTAACTGTTTTAACTAGTTTATTAGTAGGTTTTACACTTACACCTTGGCTGGCTTCCCGAATTGGGGAGAAAGAAAATTTACAACATAGCAATTTCTTTAACCGCTTTTTGCTTTGGTTTGAACATCAGTTAGATAAATTCATTGCTTGGTATGGCGGTAAATTAGATTGGGTTTTAAGACATAAACTTCTATTTACAGGCTTTGTGATTTTTCTTTTTATTGGAACAGCAGTAATGATGAAGCAAGGAATTATCGGAAAAGAACTCATTGCAACTGGCGACCAAGGCAAGTTCCGCTTAGGGATAGAATTTGATAAAAATACTTCCATTCAACAAAATAATTTGATTTCAGAAAAGATTGAAACCTACATATTGCAACAACCCGAAGTAGCAACTTTATTTAGTAATGTTGGTGGACCAAGTACGGGCATTGGAAGTTTGGGCGTTGGCTCTGCAAATAAATCGGAATTTACTATTCAATTAAAACCAAAAAAGGAAATCAATAATCTTTCTACAGAAAAGTTTATGACTGATTTGCGAGAGGATTTACAAACAAAATTCTCAGGTATTAACTATTCAATAAGTGGATTAGGTCTAATTCCAAAAACAGCACCCATCGAAATTACATTAAGTGGTTCAGAGTTAAACTTGGTAATGCAAACGGCACAAAATTTAAAAACGGTTATTGAAAAAGTACCCGGAGCAGATAATGTTCGTTTATCTGTTGAGGCAGGAAGTCCGGAGTTAAAAGTAATGCCCGACAGAGACAAAATGCAACGATTAGGATTAAACACCGCTTATGTAGGAATGAATTTGCGTACTGCTTTTTCTGGAAATGATGATGCTTCGCTAACTGAAAATGGAACAGAATATCCTGTACGAATTTGGTTAGATAAGTTTAGTCGTCAAAATTATGATGACATTAATAACTTGAACATTGTCAATCCTATGGGTGTACCCATTGAAGTATCGCAATTTGCTTCTATCGAAAAAGACAATTCGCCTTCTTTATTAGAACGAAAAGACCGACAGCCAGCCGTTACCTTAACTGCCGATGCGTTGGGTCGTCCATCAGGAACAGTAGCCGACGAAGTAGTAGCGTATGTAAAAAGTAATCCTTTACCAAACGGTATTGAAATGACCTGGGGCAGCGATATTAAAAGGCAAAATGATAGCTTCGGTGCATTGGGTTCTGTGTTGCTAATTTCATTCATTTTGATTTACCTCATTATGATAGCTTTGTATGATAGTTATATTTATCCGTTTGTTGCCTTATTTGCTATTCCTGTTGCAGCTATCGGTGCATTTTTAGCCTTGAATTTATCGTTGAGCCATTTAAGTTTATTTGCATTATTAGGTTTGATTATGTTAATGGGATTAGTAACCAAAAACTCCATTTTAATTG
>CAYRJA010000060.1:8303-19566 GCA_964424455.1 uncultured Bifidobacteriaceae bacterium | reverse complement strand
TCTGTTGTAGCGCCAATGTCTGTTCCGGACAACCAGACATTGGTATATATCATAGGTTCACCATTTGCTTTGTCTGTTACAGTACCGCGTATAACTCCTCCGTTTTGTGCTAACGAAATAAGAGGAAGCAGGATAAACAGAAATACAGTAACAGATAAAAATTTCATGCTGACTGTGAAACTGAACAACTCCGTTTTAGTTTTCAAACTCCTCAAGATGACCTGCGCCCTGGCGGATTAAAATAGGTTCGCTGCCGCTGCAATCTATAATGGTAGAAGGAATATTTCCACCGGCGCCACCATCTACTACTATGTCCACTAATTTGCGAAACTTTTCTTCAATCTCTTCCGGGTCTGTCATGTAATCAGCCACTTCGTTAGTGTCATGAAGAGAGGTGGACAGAATTGGGTTTCCTAAACTTTTAATAATTGCCTGAACAATGGAATTGTCCGGAACACGAATACCAATGGTTTTCTTTTTCGTTTCAAAAAGTTTTGGAACCTGCTTACTTGCTTTTAAAATAAAAGTAAAAGGTCCGGGAAGCGCTTTACGCATCAGCTTGTAAACGGGTGTATCCACCTTTGAAGCATAGTCCGAAAGTTCACTTAAATCAGAACAGACGAAAGAAAAATCAATTGGTTTTTTCTTTGCCCGTTTCAACTGCATGATTCGCTCTGCAGCTTTATGATTAAAGATGTCGCACCCAATACCGTAAACAGTGTCGGTAGGATAGATAATTATTCCACCTTTCTGCAGACATTTTACTACTTCGGTAATTTTATGATCGCTGATTCTATCCGGATGGATTTTTAGTAACATGATGAGAAAAATTATATTGTTATAATCTGATTAAAGGTATTTTAGTTGCAAAACTTATGCAAGTTTATTTATCCTGTTGAGGAAAATTATTTCAACGCCTTTGTAACAAGTTCGGCAGCTTCTCTCAGTAAAATTGCAGAATAAACTTTCAGTCCGCTTTTATCAATCAACTCTTTTGCAATATCTGCATTTGTTCCCTGCAAGCGTACAATAATAGGTACTTTGATTTCACCTATATTTTTGTAAGCATCAATCACACCCTGAGCCACTCTGTCGCAACGAACAATTCCACCAAAAATATTAATGAGAATTGCTTTTACATTTTTCTCAGATAATATAATTCTGAAACCGGCTTCTACCGTTTGTGCATTTGCAGTACCGCCAACATCCAGGAAATTAGCCGGTGATCCGCCTGCAAGTTTTATCATGTCCATTGTTGCCATTGCAAGTCCGGCTCCATTCACCATACATCCTACATTACCATCTAATTTGATAAAATTAAGATTGTACTTGCTGGCTTCTACCTCCATTGCATCTTCTTCGGTAATGTCGCGCATTTCATGGTAGTGCGGATGACGGAAAAGAGCATTATCATCCAGTTTAACTTTTGCATCAACGGCTACAATCCGGTCGTCAGCAGTTTTCAGTACTGGATTTATTTCAATCAGCGCTGCATCACTTTCAATGTAAGCAACGTACATATTTGTAATAAACTTCACCATGTTCTTAAAGGCATTGCCACTCAGTCCAAGATTAAATGCAATCTTTCTCGCTTGAAACGGCTGCAACATACCTTTTGGATCAACCCATTCCTTCTGAATTTTTTCAGGAGATTTCTCTGCCACTTCTTCTATTTCCATTCCACCTTCCAAAGAATAGATAATCACATTTTGCTTTTTCTCACGATCAAGTAAAATGCTCATGTAAATCTCTCTGCGTTGAGAAGCATCTCCACCGTAAACATCTTCTGCAATCAATACTTTGTGTACCACTTTTCCGGCAGGACCTGTTTGATGTGTTACAAGAGTCATCCCAAGTATATCATTAACTTTCTCTTTCAGTTTATCTATAGATGTTGCCACCTTCACGCCACCGCCTTTTCCGCGACCACCTGCGTGAATCTGAGCTTTTACTACCCAGCAGTTAGTTCCGGTTTCTTGCTTGAGAGTTTTAGCTGCTTCCAGTGCATCGGATAATGTTGCTACTGCAATTCCTTCCTGCACAGGTACGACATTCCTTTTTAATATTTCTTTACCTTGATATTCATGTAGATTCATTGATGAAAATTGTTTTAAGGGAGGTCAAAAGTAATTGATAAAGCTCAAAAAGAAAGCAGCAGATAAAAAGATAATAACAAGTGGTATTGTTGCATGAAAACTACAAGTAAAGGCAGGTAAGTATAAAAGAAAAAAGGTAAAAAGAATTAGGGTGTTCGAAATTTGTTTTGTTCCGTACCCGCCGAGTCACTGCTGCTGTGGCTTGTGCGTGTGTGCAGGACTCGGCGGTTATTCAGAAGGTAAAGAAAATACAATGACTTCATTATCTTTAACACACTATGACAGTAAAGTCGCAGCATACCGGCACTAACCAAACTTACTTCCGTACCCGCCCAGTTACTTTTTGCTATGTCTTGAAGCCGTGTGAGAACTCGGCGGTATCAGGAATATTAAAGAAAGATAATAACATGATTTTATTACCTTTCGCTTCATGACCTATAAACAGCAGCCGTAAATATGAGTAATAAACGAACCATGGTACAACTCTGCCGCCGAGTTCTCTCCCCGCTCAAAGCACTGCGGAGTAACTCGGCGGAACGGAACACGCACAAGGCGCCTCAGCAGTGACTCGGCAGGTACGGAAGTTCCTCGTACAACTTAAGGCAAGGAGGAGGAAACTCTGCGGGGACGTAAATTAATCTGTAATTTCTGATAAAGTCCACGAAAAATTTTTGAAATATTTGCAATCTGATAATGAATAGGTTCCTTTGGTTTATTTATGCAGTAACACTTGTATTTCCCCTGTTTCAAACTAATGCTCAGGTATCGGATTCATCAAGATATTTCATTGAAGCATCTGTACAGAGTGGAAGAATTATCCGTCATACTTTACCCTTCCCTGAAATCAACCGTAACTCAGTTGTTACAGAAATAAATTTTACAAAACAAACAAGCGGAGAAAAGTTGTGGCAGCAGTTGTATAATCGCCCATTAGTTGGTTTAGCCGCTACTTATGGATTCTTAGGTGATGAGAAAACCTTAGGTCATGCAATAGCTATTCTCCCTAATATAACTTTTAGAAAACAAAAAAAGAGTACAGGATTTTTTTGGCGGCTGGGCTCAGGAATTGCATATTTGAACAAGCCATACAGCATTTTTACAAATGAATCTAATAATGTCATCGGTTCGCAGATTAATAATATGACACAGGTAAAATTGGGAATTGAATGGAAGTTGAGAAAATTATTTCTGCAAACCTCTCTATCTCTTACTCACTATTCAAACGGAAGAGCTAAGTTGCCCAATCTTGGTTATAATATACCCTCTTTGTCTGTTACAGCAAGATTACCGGTTGCGGAGAAAAATACATTGGAAAAGACAGATAGTATCGTTCCTGTTTTTAATAAAATTCACATTGGGGTTGAATTAGAGCATGGGTTTTATCAGTTGAGAACATCTCGGGGACCTGAATACACTGTATATGGCGGAGAAATCTTCATTACAAAAGATTTTACATTGAAGAACCGATTGTTTGCAGGCATCGGATATGTTTACGATGCAGGAGTGTATCAGTTAATTGTAACAACCGAAAACTTTAAAGGTCAGCAAAAACTTTATGCATCTCGCATCAGCGGATTTGTTGCACACGAATTTCTGTTAGATCATATTGGCTTGCTGACGCAGGCAGGTATATTTTTTAACAATCCGTTTTTACTATCTCATCGTTTCCCGACTAAACTTGGGGTTAAGTATTATGTGTATAATCCGTACTATAAAAAACGGAATCAGATTTATTTAGGATTTTATCTGAATGCTCATTCTTTTGAAGCAGATTATGTAGGATTTGGAGCAGGGTACTTCTTTTAAAACAATGCCTGTAATTGCGCCCGTCCTACATGGACCATCTTGGCTGTTCCTGTTTTGCGACCGTCATAGCTAAGAGAAAGATTGATTTTATTACTCAGTCTTCTTTCAAGTGATAAAGACCAGAGAAAATTTGTGCCGGGTAATAGTCCTTCAAGCATGGCAAATTGTACCGGACTGTTACCGGTACCCGAAAAATTTATTTCAGCATAAGTAAAAAGCATATTCAGCGTACTTTTACTCAGTACATTATATTTTGCTTCGAGCGTACCTTTATTTTGAAGCGAATGTTCTTTTATTTCACCTAAGAAGTTTTTGTTTTGAATATATCCATAAGTCAGGGCAAACCGTAACTTGTTATTTGGCTGTAACACTAATTGTGGCTCCCATGTAATTCCCCTGATACGGTAATTCAGATTCTGAAAAAACTCGGAAATGTTTCCTTTCTGTTTCTGTTCCAATCTCTGAATAGTAGTAAGTTTTTTGCTCAGGTTCCATCTCAAGCGGACGCTATAAACATTTAAAGTACGGCTTTCTGCGCCATTCACTAATGCAGATTTATTCAGGTTGTTCTGCCAACCGAAATCAATTCCGTAAACAGGATTGTTGCGGTTGAAATAAAGAAACTGTGACAGTGAGGCATTCAATGACACCAATACGGTGTCGTCCACTTCCAACTGCAATGGGTTGAACTGATTGTTAAAATCACTCTGCAAAGTTTTACGGTCAATTTGAATAGTACTTTGTGAGTTGAACCGTGTAAGAAATTTTTTTATGCCAATGGTTGAGCCACTCCATAATACTTTAGGGTTTATACCAAGCGATTGGGTAAGTTGTGTAGTGTATGTTTTTACATATTCATTTGTAGTGTTGTAAACTTTTATATAGTCAGCAACATCGGTAAATGGAGCCACTTCAAATTCGTTCAGATCCTTTACTCCATTTTGATTGTAGTCGCCTGCATAAGTGTAAACACCCTGTCCCGCAGGAACCTGCACATAAGTAAATTGAATCTTCTGTTGCTGTCCGCTGCCGATTTCATAGAGTGTTTGTGAAGTGATAAATCCATTCTTAACCACAAAGTTGTACTCTGTTCTGCCGAGCAGCGACTGATCATATTTTTGTGAAGTAAGAGTGGAGTCCTTTACAAACAATTCTCTGTAAGCAATATGCCATCGTATTTGAACCGCCGGCTTAGGCAACCATTCTCCGTTAGCAGACAGAGTTTGGGCTTCAGTGGTTTGCACGAATAAATTATTTACAGCAGCATAATCCAACCTTTTACTATAGTCTGCTCCGAATTTCAGTTTTACTGTGTCGCTGCTCTTGATATAAAAAGTGTATTGATTCCAGAGAAAACTGTTAGCCATCAGCGAATCAGTTGCAGCAGAGAAGAACTGATTCTTTTCTTCCTGAAGTTTTATGCCTGCTTTCCATTGTTTCAGCCGTTCAAAAGTTTTTGAAAAATCAATGGAAGGACGAAGAAATTCAGTTCGTTGTAAAATTCCTTTCGACTGTAACAGACTTGCATCCAGTACAACTGCATATCCATTCGCAGAAAGGTTTCCTGTAACAGCATTCTGCACACCTGAATAAGTAGCACCCTGTTGAAACATACCCAGCCGGTAAGAGATGTTTCCTATATTCTGTTTTGATAATGAAGCAAGAAAAAATCCGGTTTGCTCCACAGCAGAAGAGTCCATGTTTTGCAGATTCCAGTTGCGTTCAAACTCTACCTGACGGTAACGCTCTATCGGTTTGAAATTTTTTCCTGTGTATTCATAATCAGTTCCCAAACTCAGTTTAGTAACTTTGTCTTTTACTTTTGAAAGTATAAAGTCATGGGAAATTGTACCATGCACAGCAGTCCCTTCATTATTGCTATCCCCTAAGGGAGAAAAAGTATTTATATCATTGTTGCTTAATGCTCCTTCTATATTAATTCTTCCGTTGCTACTGTAACGGTATGTTGTACCAACTGTAAACAGTTGTTGTTTCTTAGGTGCAGTTAAGGGAATCACAGGCTCATAATTTCCCTGAGGAATACCATTCACCGGAGCTACCCATTTGTAAACACGCCCATTTGCAGAAGAAGTGGCAAGTACATAATTCCCTTTCTTGTTTCCGACTTGTGAAAAATTCAGTGAGAAATGTGCGCTGTCTTTATTGGCGGAATAGACATATATAGTTCCGAATCCTGTGGAATCAACCTTTTTATATAACACACGATTAGGATTGAAAGCAATGCTATCAATACTTGTGAAGTACGCATTTTGTAATGAATCACCCGCATTGTATAAAATTCTTCTCTGAGTGGAATCAAGTGATTGTTGTAACGGATGGTTTTTATTATCCTGCTCAGCGTAAGCATTAAAATCAAATTGCCATTTCTTATGTGCAAGAGATTGCTTACCAAAAAACACAGTACGCAGATAGTTTTTGTCTGAATATTCAAACTCGACCGAAATGCGCTTGTCTTTGGTGATTAACCGTCTGGGTGTAAATGTTACAGTTCCTGCATTGTAGTCAATTATATAGTCGTGATCATCGCCGCGCTGCATCAGTTGACCGTCAACAAAGACTTTTTCAGTTCCGGCAAGAATGATAATGAATGTTTCACCACTGTTACCTATGAGCCGGTAAGGTCCCTGATTACCTTCCAATCCGCTAAAATTATTTTTTGCATATTTTCCTTTAGCAACAGAGATGCTGACTTTTGAAAATCCTGTTACAGAATCAGAAATTTTATAAGAAGTGCTGAAATTTCCACCTTGAAGTTTTTTATAAAAGTTCATGAAGTAACTGTCAGTCGGTTTACTCAGTTCAAAATCACCGACTGTTAACTGTGATTTATCTTTTTTTAGTTGAATAAACACTTTATCAAACTCTTGCAATTGCTGTGTATTTCCTTCGGGTTGTATAGGAATGTTGTTGTCTGAAATAGCAGCGAGAACTTCAACATCACCCGCAAGATTTCCGGCAAGCTGCAGGTTGAAATTAGAATTAACCACCACATCCTGATTGTTGCCGAAAGAAATGCCGCGTGCAAAACTTCCATTGTAATTCATGCTGCCGAGATCAAAAATATTTTCATTGCCGCGAACCGGCGAGTAAATAAAAAGAGAGTGGTATAAACTGTCGCGCTTGTTGTAATAATCAAAGTTTTTATGCTGAGCAATACTTGTAAAACTGAGTGGAAAAATCCTGTGGCTGATTTTTATACTATCTGTAACAGGTCTTTTACGCCAGATTAAAAGAGATTTAGACTCATTTAGAAAATAATTTCCAGACGGAATTATTTCACCCTTATCGGTTTCTATAATTACCGATCCCGGAATCAGACTGAGTGAATCAATATGAAGTGTATCTATTGTAACAGCAAACATCTTGCTTCGTTTATTGCTGATTTGCTGGGCGTGTAGGTCGTTAAAAAATAAAAGAAGCAAAGCAATGATGATGCATCGGAAAACAATCTGAAACTTAATATTCGGAATACCCATCATCCTGTAGAAAAAGACCTTCTGAAATATGAAAGCTTAATAATGTTCAAATTTAATTTTTATTGTTTCTCTAATCAGGTGTTGTAAATCCATTTTTCAACAGATAATTTATTTGTTAAGTTATCAGTTCATCCTGTTGGCAAAGGTATCATAACAAACAAAGAAGAAAGCTAATTAGGATAAATGGGGTTATTATTCTTTAATTAAATCTTACGCTGAGTAAGAAAATCTATTCAATTTCATATAGCAATCTGCTACATTCGCTGCTCAATCATTTACTTTGTCAATATTGTCAGTCATTCCTGAGTTTGATTATTTTAGCTGGATAGTTCTGCCGGCTATAATTTTTTTTTCAAGAGTAGTAGATGTTACGCTGGGCACTCTTCGTCATGTTATGACAGCCCGCGGTTTCAAAAAGCTGTCGCCTATGTTTGGCTTCTTTGAAGCATTCATCTGGATTGTTGTAGGAAGTCAGGTTTTTAAGAATATAAATAATGTAGCAAGCTATTTTGCATGGGCTTCCGGTTTTGCCACAGGAACTTATGTAGGATTAATTATTGAAGAACGGCTTGCGCTCGGCATTCAGATTATCCGAATCATAAGTAATCAGAATTATGATGAATTAATTGAGGCGCTGAAAAAGGCAAAACATGGATTTACCATAGTGGATGGCAAGGGAGCAATGGGTGCAGTAAAGTTAATATACACGGTCGTGAGGCGGAATAGTGTTACAGAAGTAGAACATTTAATAAAACAACACCTACCAACCGCCTTTTATTCTGTCGAAGATGTAAAGGATGCTAATGCAGGTGTGTTTTCAGGAAAAGAAAAAAGAACAGCAACCTTTCGCAGGATATTTGCAGGGAAATAAAATGAGCAGATTATATTTCAGGTATGGGATGAAAAGGATAATAGTAGTTTCTGCTTTCTTATTATTCATATTGCTTTTTGCTTACTGTAACAGAGAACAGCGTAAAACTGTTACAGAATCTGTATGGCTGAACATGAACGATTCTGTTCGTTATGTCGGAATGCAAACCTGCCGCACCTGTCACCAGTCCATTTATGAATCTTTCACCAAAACCGGAATGGGAGAGTCCTTTGATTCAGCTTCCCGTAAAAAATCATCCGCTATTTTTGATTCTCATGCAATCGTTTACGACAAGTATAAAAATTTTTATTACAAACCATTCTGGCGAAGGGATTCACTTTTTGTTATGGAGTTCCGGCTTCAGAGAAAAGATACCGTTTACAAACGTGTAGAGCAGATTAAATATATCATCGGCTCAGGTCATCATACCAATTCCCATGTTTGGAATGATAACGGCTATCTGCATCAGGCGCCTATTACTTTCTATGTACAAAAGAGAATGTGGGATATGGCTCCCGGCTTTGAAGACGGTGCAAATTCAAGATGGGACAGAATAGTTTCTTCAGAATGTATGAACTGTCATAATATGTACTCGGATTTTGATTTTGCTTCAGAGAACAAATTTGTAACAGTAAACCATGGGATAGAGTGTGAACGCTGTCATGGACCGGGTTCACTACATGTGCAGGAAAAATTAATTGGAAAAATTATTGATACATCTAAATATGCTGACTACACAATAGTAAACCCTAAAAGACTTCCTCTTGAATTACAAACAGAAGTTTGTCAACGCTGTCATTTACAAGGGATCTCAGTTCTGAAAGAAGGAAAAACATACTTTGATTTTAAACCCGGTATGAAGTTAAATGAAGTGATGGATGTATTTATGCCTCGCTACAAAGGTGGAGAGGAGAAATTTATTATGGCTTCGCATGTGGACAGAATGAAACAAAGCCAGTGTTTTATTCAATCAAAAAAAATGACCTGCATAACCTGTCATAATCCACATGTGAGTGTTACAGTTACTCCGACTTCTGTTTTTAATTCAAAGTGTATGAATTGTCATACAGCTCCGCAGCATACTTGTACAGCGCCTGAAAGTGTAAGAGAGTTAAAGGATAATAATTGTTATGGCTGTCACATGCCGGTTTCGGAAACGATGGATATTCCTCATGTTACTATTCACGATCATCTGATAAGAATACCTGTTACAAATAAAGAGAAGAATACGCCTCAGCAATTTACAGGATTGGAATGTATGACTACTTCCAACCCTAATGCACTGTTAATGGCTCAAGGTTATCTGATGATGTACGAGTCTTTTGTTGCTAAATCCTTTTTACTGGACTCTGCTCTGAAATTTCTGAACCAAACACAACCCCAGACTTCACTGGCAGTGAAGAAAGAATTTATTCATTACTATTTCCTGAAAAAAGATTATACTGGCATATTATCGTGGGCTAAGAAATTAAGTGTAACAGACACATTAGATGCATGGAATAATTACAGAGTGGGAGAGGCATATTTTAATACAGGCGACACTAAAACAGCAGAGAAGCTTTTTCAGAATGCAGTAAACAAGAAGAAAGATGTTCCTGATTTTAGAAACAAATTAGCTGCTGCAATGCTTTACAATAACAAGTTAGAGGAAAGCAAAATTTTATTTGAACAAATAATCAAAGAAAGCCCTAAGTACGCACCGGCTCTTTCTAATCTTTCGTATCTCTATCTGTTAAAAGGCAATAACGGTTATGCAGAAATATTAGTAAACAAAGCGCTGGCGCTCAATCCCGATTATGTTGAAGCGCTGATGAATAAGATTGCAATATTCGTTATTGAGAAGAAAATTGCTGATGCACAGGATATTGCAAAACAGGTTTTGAAAATAGAACCGCAAAATGAAAAAGCAAAACAAGTGTTACAGCAACTAAAGAATAGTAAAGCAGGAATTTTATAATGAACTTTTCCTTTGCACTCCAAACAATCCTATTAAGCCAATCAAAAAGAAAGCAGTAAAGGCAAGAATGGAATTCAGCATACTTCCGGTGATTTCATAAATCAACCCATAAGAGATGGTGCCTACCACTATGGCAACCTTTTCAGATACATCATAAAAGCTGAAGAAGGAAGCATGATCTTCTGTAACCGGTAATAGTTTGGAATAAGTAGAACGGGAAAGAGATTGTGTACCGCCCATTACCATTCCTACACAAAATCCAATCAAATAAAATGAGTAAGTTCTTGATTGTTCATCGTGAGTAATATATTTGAAGATGACATAAGCAGAGATACAGATTACTGCCCAAATGACAATAGCGATTCGCAGTGCATGAATATTTCCAAAAAGCTTAGATAAATAGGAGAACAGATAAGAACCTCCCACAGCTACAAGTTGAATAATAAGTATTGTTATAATCAATGAAGTACTCTCCAGCTTCAGTTCATCCGTCCCGAAAAGTGTAGCTATGTACATTACCGTTTGCAGCGCCATACTATAAAAGAAAAAAGAGAAGAGGAAATAACGGAGTCGTTTTAAATCCTTTAGCTGGTACAAAACTTTTCTCAGTTCATTATAACCGCCAAGTATAGAACCTATAGAATTTTTATGTGGTTGCAGTTGAGCATTGTAGTCCTTTTGAAATTTACGCAAAGCGTTGAAAGTGATTTGTGCAAATAATATCCACCAGATTCCAACGGTAAGAAATGAGATTCTTGCAGGGAGCTTTCCCTGTTCCATTCCAAACCATTCTGGCTGCATAATCATCATAAGATTTACAATCAACAGCATAACGCTTCCAATGTAACCGAGTGCAAATCCTTTTGCGCTTACCCGATCCTGATCATCCTCGTATGCAATCTCAGGAAGAAAAGCATTGTAGAAAACCAAGCTGCCGCAAAAACCAATAGCAGCAATAATAAAAGGGATAATGCCCATGTAGATATTATTACCATCATAAAAAAAAAGTGCAGTGCAACTTGCTGCTCCCAGATAA
>CAYRJA010000060.1:0-8293 GCA_964424455.1 uncultured Bifidobacteriaceae bacterium | reverse complement strand
TTTGTTGCGCTTGTAATCAGCAATAGATGAAAGCAGCGGATAAATAAATGCGATAAAAAGAAATGCCGCAGATAAAGAATAGGAAAAAAGTGCGCCCCGCAGATAATCTCTTCCTGCAAAGCGTACTTCATCCGGTGTTACAGAATTATAATAAATGGGAAATACGGCGGACGTAATGACAAGAGAATATACCGAATTAGCCCAGTCATACATTGCCCAGCTATTAATCAACTTTTTATCGCCGCGTACTAAAGTTTTTGATGACATAAATAAAATTTATGAAAGGTATAATTGACGGTTTGTAAGTGGAGAATGAAATATCCACAACACTACTTTGTGAATAATTGATTTATAATTTTGTGCCGTATTGATTTACGCTGAAATTATTTACTCCAATAAAAACAATGTAAGATTCAATACACCTACATCAAATCGGGTATGTATATCATTAAAATAAAAGGCAAAGTAAAAATTCCGGACTATGTGCAAATCAGAGATGATAAGTTTACACTACTCGCTTATTTTCGTGCAGATAGACCGGAGAATGCATTACAGAAATGCGGACTCAGTGAGAAGATAGATGAAGTGAAAGAAGTTATAGAAAAACTCCCTTACGGTAAACTCAAAAAATTAGAAGTGTAATGAGTGAATTAAATATCATAGAATTAAAAGATGCTGTCATTTATCAGAATGAAACATTGGTGTTGAATAATGTAAATGTTACAGTAGGAAAAGGAGAATTTGTTTATCTGTTAGGCAAAACAGGCAGCGGAAAGAGTTCTCTGCTTAAAGTTCTCTATGGCGATTTGGATATGGCAGGCGGATCAGGGAGTGTTTGCGGTTATGATTTAATGCAATTAAAAGATAAAGACATTCCTTATATGCGCAGGAAATTAGGAATTGTTTTTCAGGATTTTCAACTGCTGATGGACAGAAGTGTGTATGAAAATCTCCGCTTTGTTTTGAAAGCTACCGGATGGAAAGACAAAGCAAAAATGAATGAGCGGATTTCAGAAGTGCTGAAGATGGTTGGGCTAAGTACTAAAGATTTCAAAATGCCGCATGAAATTTCCGGAGGTGAACAACAGCGCGTAGTGATAGCCCGTGCTCTATTGAATAATCCTCAACTTATTCTTGCAGATGAACCCACCGGCAATCTTGATCCTCAAAACTCTAATGAAATTATCCGGCTGCTGATGTCTATCAGTAAAGAATCAGGAACTGCAGTACTGATGGCTTCACATGATTATCTGGCTATTAAAAAAATGCCTGCCAGAACACTATTGTGTGAAGGAACCCAAATCATTGAATCGAGCCATACAATAACTGAGTTAGTTTAAGTGCATTGACTTTATTCGAGAAGGATTGTTCTAATATCCTTTTCCTTTTTTCTATTTCAATAACATCAAAGTTCTGCTGAAAGAGTTCAGTTATCGTATCGCGTATTTCATCTGCTTTCTCACGGATAATACAAAGCTCATCTAACCCTGTATTCTCAACCATCTGGCTATTCACAACTACAAAACGCCCGCTATACAAAGCGTTCAATAATTTCAGCTTAATTCCGGTATGTTGAAAGGTGGGTAATAAATGAATGTGTGCATCTTCAATCAGTTCCTGCATTTCTTTTTGTGACACATTAGGACGTAGTTGAATATTGGGTTTATCCTTAACTAACTTCATTAACATATCAGAAGGATTTGTTCCGGCAATAATCAATAGTTGATCCGACTTGTTAAATACCTTGCTAACTAAAAAAACTGCTACCTGATTATTTTCATTCACACTCAGATTCCCATGATACAATACAAAACGACCTTTGCCGGGTTTGCATAATACCTGTTCGTTAGGATGAAATGCGGGCAGATAGGTAACACCCGGATAGTTTTTGTTCAGGTAATAAAAATCGCTAAGTGAAATAGGCAGAATATGATCTGCCTTTTTTAAAATTTTCTCATAGAATTTCAGCTTCACCGATTCAGTGTAGAAATAAAATTTACGAAGCATGTTTGCTTCACTGCTTCCAAGTCCGCGATAATAATATGCTTCCACATTATGCATCCGTACAAGAGTCAGCCGCTTTTCCAATTCAGGAGAGGATAGATAATAGCAGGTATGTAATCCTTCAAACAAAACAGGGTATTCATCCTGTAACAGATTCTTTAACAACTCAGGCGCTTTTCGTGTTTTTACTATATATGGAGTGAATGAAGAAAAGTCAAGTAAACTGTGATCGCGGCGATAATAACTCACCTTGTAACATAGCTTCTCTAACTCCTTCGACTCTTTTCTTCCGTATTCAAAACAATGAAGATGAATTTTTACTCCAAGTTCACTAAGCGCTTTTATTTTATAATATACATCAATCACCCCTCCGTAATTTGGCGGATAAGGAATGTTGAACGAAATAATATGCAGGTGCTGATTCATTATAGCTGACGGTAGAAATTCAATAATTTTTCTTCTTCTCTGTTCCAGTTTAAAACCATTCGGGCTGAAACGCAGTTTTCTCTAAGGCGAAGGTAAAACTTCTCATCAGATAACAATTGATTCAGCGCTTGAGTAATCGTGGATACTTTAATATCATTAACAAGTACTCCTACATTATATTGTTGATTAAGTACAGCATATTCAGGAAAATTCATATTCAATGAGGGTGTTCCTGCTTCTATGTAATCAAAGAATTTATTGGCGAGAGAATAATAGTAACTCAGTCCGTTATTCTCTAAGAGATTTATTCCTATATAAGCTTTCCTTGTGAGTGTTTTCAAATCTTCCGGTGTTACAAATCCTTTGAATTCAACTTTATCTTCCAGATGATTTTCTTTAACCATCTTTCTCAATATATCCGATAAGTCGCCTTCTCCTGCCAAAATCAGTTTAGCATTAATTTCCCTCATAGATAGAATAAGCGATTCCAATCCTCTACCTTCATTTAAAGCGCCTTGATAAAGAATTATTTTTTCTCTTAACTCAGAAATCGGCTCTGATGAAAGAACAGGAAGATTTCTGATTACTTCAAATTTACGGTTGTATTGAAGATAATATCTTCCGGATATCCCCTCGCTGACAGTGTAACAGTTCTTTACTCTTTTTATCGCATAGCGCTCAATACCCTTCCATATTTTCTTTATTGCCGGACGGCGAACTACTTCAGGAACTTCTGTAAACCACTCATGTGAATCATACGCACAAATAGCTTTCTTCCATTTAGAAGCCCATATACATGGTACAATCGTGTCGAGGTCAATTCCACAAACAATATCAAACTTCTGAAAAAGGAGAAAGAACATTAATCGCAGATTATATTCAAGGTAAAACAATTTGCCTTTGCTGAATAACAAACGGAATCTTTTCTGTTGATAGGATTGTCCGGTAAGATTGGGAGAGTTTCGTTTTTTTCTTCCAACTAATAAAATATCATAACCATCATTCTGTAACGATGTACAAATCCGAATCATCCGCTGATCGTAGTTCAAATCGTTTGTTACAGTGAAGATAATACGTTTCATTATAATTTATCAGAGAATATTATTAATACAGTTATTGCTAAGTGCTAATTCCAAACTAACTGTTGTTTTTCATTTTCATGAAGCAGATCATTATCTATCAGCCACCGGATAGTTTGAAGTGTTTTGTCTTCCTGTACGCCTTTGGTCTTGTCCATCACTTCTTTCAGAGTCATAGGTGTTACTTTCAATAGCAGTTGAATCTGTTCTGTAACAGTGTCAAACTCTACATCCGAAACACCGAGAGAATGTCTCTTCAGGCAAATATCACAAATACCACATCTGGCTGCATCCGTTTCGCCGAAATAACTTAGTAATTGTTGACTCCGGCATTTCAGAATATTAGTTGTGTAAATTTTAATAGAATGTAACCGTTCTTCAATTACATTTTTTCGTGCTTCAAGGGCTTTACTGTCTAACATCAACTGCCTTTTGTCTAAGCGTGGCTGAATGAAAGTAATTTGAGGTGAATCTTTCTGTGCCTCATAAGAAACCAAGTCTGCATTTTGTAATTGTTGTAACAGTTTCACTATAGTTTCCCTTGTAGTTTTCAGATTGAGAGCTAACTCATCTTCCCTTACAGAAACATAGTAATCGAATATTCCTCCATAAGAGCGAAGTAATGTCTTTAAAATAGAATCATAAACCGGATTGGCAATTTCAAATCTGTAGAGGGTTTCCTTATCTACTGTAATCATCAGTCGTGAAGGAAGAAAAACAGATTCCGATACTGAAATATAACCTTCCTGTTCCAGTCGTTTTATAGCTTGATTAACTATTACCGGATGTATTTGATAGGTTTTACTGAAATACGCAATATCAAAATCGAATGATGTATTTATGCCTGCACCTTCTGCTAATTGAAAATAATTGCCGAGTGCATGATAAACTTGCTTTACTTCTTCTACAGAGGGAAAAGAATTTTTTATCCGGTTGTCTAATTCTATTAGATCTGAGTTGTTGTATAAAAGAACTGCAAATGACTTTTTCTCATCGCGTCCGGCACGTCCTGCTTCCTGAAAATAGGATTCAATGTTCTCAGGAATGTCTAAATGGACAACAAGCCGGACATCGGGTTTATCTATTCCCATTCCGAATGCATTAGTGCAAACCATAACACGGATTTTATTCTCAATCCATTTATCCTGACGGGAGGAACGAGTTGTATTATCTAATCCTGCATGATATTCCGCAGCATTGATGTTATTCCTGCGGAGATATTCAGCAACTTCTTTAGTTCTTCTGCGATTCCTAAGATAAACAATAGCAGAACCCTGTACTTTGTTTAGCATTTTTACAAGCCGGCTTTGTTTGTCTTCTTCAAATAGGACAGAATAGGAGAGGTTCTTTCGTTCAAAACTTTTTCGTAATAAATTCTTTTGTCTGAAATGAAGCTTATCCATGATATCCTCACACACTATATTTGTTGCAGTTGCAGTAAGGGCAATTACAGGAACATCTGGAATCAATTTTCTGATTTCAGCAATCTTTAAATAGGGCGGGCGAAAATCATAACCCCATTGTGAAATGCAATGCGCCTCATCAACAGCAAGCAGGTTCATTTTCATTTTCTTTACACGCTCACGGAACATCTCAGTCATTAACCGTTCCGGAGAAACATAAAGCAGTTTTACTTTACCATACACACAATTGTCAAGAGCTACATCTATTTCACGCAAATTCATTCCGGAATGAGTTGCTATGGCAGGAATACCTTTCCTGTTCAGTTGCATTACCTGATCTTTCATCAGCGCAATCAAAGGTGAAATAACAATACACAGTCCTTCTTTTGCAAGCACTGGTACTTGAAAGCACACTGACTTTCCTCCACCTGTAGGCATCAGCGCAAGCGTATCTTTCCCATCCATTACCGATTGAATAATTTCTTCCTGTAATGGTCGAAATTTCGCATATCCCCAATACTTTAAAAGTATTTCTTGAATGGTCATGCAGTAAAATTAATGTGGAAAGTGAACTTTTCCTCCGATAGCTTAATTGTGAATTATGTTAGTAATTTATAGAATATAATTTGGAAATATAACTATTGTGATATTACTTCGCACCCACAAAGATTATGCCTGAATAAATGACAATTATCATACAGATTCGGATAAATGTCATACTTATTCCAAACCAGCATAAATAGTTTTGCAGAGTAGATTTAAAGTCAAACCAAATAACATGCTTCGCTCATTAATTTTATCATTTTTCTTATTTTTTTGCAGTTTTTCTTTAGTTTCAGCACAAAGCAAAACAACATCATCCGACACCACCCGGATTAACTTAAACGAAATCGGGTTAAATGCAGGAGGAGTTCAATACAACTTTTTTGCACCTGAAACATATCTTCAAGGCTTTGCAACGAACCTAACAAAAGGGATTTTCTATAAATACCATTTCAAGTCAAGTGCCTTCAGAATCGGTGTCAGTAATTCAGGTTTTAGCTTCAACCATGATTTATCAAAACCCGATTACAATACTTATATGAGAGAATGTGATACTTTTTCAATTGCAGGAAAAAGCAGAGGCACTGTTTACAATATTGGCTATGAAAAGAATCTTTACTCTAATCAGATACTGCGTTTTTATACAGGCGCTGATTTAGCTGTTGCTGATTACACATTTACAGGTGACTACGAAAGCGCTTCTCATTTGACTAAAAGCACTAATACAAAATGTATGCTTGGTGCAGGTATAAATCCACTTTTGGGTGGAAGTGTTACAGTTCTCGGAAACTTTGTTATCGCTGCAGAAATTAATTTTGAAAACTGGGTAATCAGAGAAAAAAGCAATCACACCTATAGCTTACCTGAACCCGCAGAAACTTCTGTTGTGTCAACTCACTTCGTATCAGCGCCTAATCCGCTGAAGAAGGTTTCAATTTCTATTTTATTTTAACAGACACTGTCAGTACGACTTATTCCGTTTCTCATAGTAGAAGAGAAAAGAATAATTGTCATACAGGTATATGCAATATCCGGAGCGGAAAGGATTATAAGTTCTGCCGTTAATAATCATTTGTTTCGGCTTGTTTTTTGACTGCTATCTTTCCACATTAATCTAACGGATGTTTTTTCAAAAATTGAGATTTAATTCTTTTGCAGTATTTCTAACAGCTTGTTGCTTTCTGTTTTCAGACAATATTTCATTCGCTCAGGAATTTCATAATAGAATGACTGCAACAAAAAAGGCAGTGAAGTATTATAATGAAGCCAGTCAGTTATTGAGCGCTCAAAAGAACGCACAGGCAATTAGCCCTTTACAAAATGCAGTAAAAGAAGATCCGCTGTTTATTGATGCACATCTTTTGCTTGGAGAATTATATGGAAATCAAAAACAATTTGAAGAAGCAAAAGAAGAAATCACTATTGGACTCAATCTCAATCCGGATTATCAACCGCGTTATTGGTATTTTCTTGCTCAAATCTGTTGGGAATTGAATGATTATGACGGAACGATTCAGTCGGCAAATCAATATCTAAAATATCCTAATTTGCCGAAAGACTGGTCAGCAGATGCAAAGCTTTTTGTTTCAAATTCACACTTTGCAAAAAATGCAATAGAACATCCGGTACCGTTTAATCCGATAAGTCTGGGCGACAGTATTAATACTCCGATGATGGAATATTTCCCTTCAGTTTCAGGAGATGAAAAAACATTAGTGTTTACACGAAGAATAAAGCAGGGCAAATCGGAGCAGGAAGATTTTTATATCAGCCATTTTGTTGATGGTAAATGGAGTAAGGCAAAAAATATGGGAGCGCCGGTAAACACACAATTAAATGAAGGAGCGCAAAGTCTTAGTGCAGACGGGACACTTTTATTTTTTACCGGCTGTAACAGACCGGATGGTTTGGGTTCATGTGATATTTATTTCTCAGAGAAAAAAAATGGCGAATGGGCCAAGCCGCGAAATGTAGGTTATCCTGTAAATACTGTCGCTTGGGAAACACAACCGACCATTAGCGCAGATGGAAATACTCTGTATTTTATTAGTACGCGCAAGGGTGGATATGGGGGACAGGATATTTATATGAGCGCTAAAGTTAATGGCAAATGGACAGAACCAAAAAATCTTGGCGATAAAATAAATACACAATTTGACGAAGAAACACCATTCATTCATCCGGATAATCAAACATTGTATTTCTCCAGTAAAGGTCATCCGGGAATGGGCGGTTCGGATATCTATATGTCCCGGCTGAATCCGGATGGAAGCTGGAGCGAGCCGGAGAACTTGGGTTATCCTTTAAACTCAAAGGAAGATGAAATTGGCTTTATAGTTTCTTTAGATGGAAAGCATGCCTATTTTTCTTCCGACCGCTTGATGAATGACCATAATCTGGATTTGTACAGATGCGATATATTTGATGCAATAAAACCCAAGTTGGTTACCTATTTGGAAGGGTTTGTTTCCAATGCTGTTACAAATGAAAAAATAGGTGCTGAAGTACAGTTGCTGGACTTAGAAACAGGAAACATTATCAACTTATACAACTCGGATGCTGTAACAGGTTATTACATGATGAGTATTCCAGCAGGAAGAAATTACGCATTGAATGTGTCCAAGAAAGAATTTCTTTTTTACTCTGAAAATTTTTCACTTAAAGATTATAAGCCGGAAAAACCTTACAGATTAGATGTAAAACTTCAGCCGGTGAAAGTAGGAGAGAGTGTAGTGTTAAAGAATATCTTTTTTGAAACTAATTCTGCTGAACTAAAGAATGAATCAAAAGTTGAATTGAATAAATTAGTTGGATTGTTGAAAGATAATCCTTCTCTTA
>CAYRJA010000059.1:0-19680 GCA_964424455.1 uncultured Bifidobacteriaceae bacterium | reverse complement strand
GTGTAATCAGTCATTGAAATCAGCTTACCGTTTACACTGTTATGAAAATTAAATTTCAATTTATTGTTGTTATCCAAAGTAAGCGCTGTACTTCCATCCGGGAAAAGATAGGTCGGATAGGGTTGATGCTCTGCAGTCCATCCGTTAGTTGCAGGCGCTAATGAAGAATTGATTTGCATCCACCATCCATTTTTAAAATAGTTGGCATCGGATTTAGAGAAATAATAAACCGAATCTCCCTTCGCAGTAATAAAAGTTCTGGTGAACATTGTTCGGCGCTGAATCAATTCCACCCAAGCCAAACTATCATTAGTAGATATACCAAATTCAGGATGCAACTGATAAGAAATTGGTGTTACTCTTTTGAGAAAATCTGTCTGAAGGTATTTTTTAGGATAAGAAAAAGAAGAGAAATTATATTCAACGGGCTTTATTACATGCTGCGTATAAGCATATTCACTAAACAAAATAAAACTCAGAATAAAAGAAAAGAAAGCGGGTTTACTCACTGAAAATTATTAACGGATTCAAAAGTAATCTCTGAAAAGTCATTACAGGCAGTTTGCATTTTACAAATAAAATAATTTCGATGGTAATTTGTAATATAATTTATCAAACGAAAAATGTGTTAAAGACCAACTATATCTCAAACATATATTTCACTTATACTCGTTTATCAATCACAAATCATAATAACAACACTAAACAGAGGGTAAACGCTGCTTGCTACAGAATAGGTATAACCTAAAATACTGTTAAATTAAAGAGATATGAAAATAGTATTTAGATATCCTCTTACCTATCCTAAGTATTAATTATTGTAATCAATCTGCTGAAGCCAGTTAAGAACGGCTTGCTGCGATTTTTCTTTCTCCTCATACATTCCCATGTGTGCGGAGTTCTCAAGAAGAGTAATATCAGCGGTATCCGGCAGGTGAGTCATTTCCATGCTCCGTTGCAGTGTGAACACTCCATCATATTTCCCCACGATAAACTGCACCGGCAGATTGATTTGCTGTAACACCTGCGACCGGTCGGGGCGGTTTCTCATAGCCATAGAAGCAGCGGCGATTGATTCAGGTGAAAACTTAGAAAACCTGCTGATGAGGTTATCTACTATCGCCTGATTCTTGGATATGAAATCTTTAGTGAATAAAGTGCCGTATAGTTCTGTAATCAAAGGTGGGCTTCCGTATTTCAAAACGAAGTCAGCTACCTTTTTCCTGTTTTCTTTCTTTGCTTCATCATCAGCAAAACAAATGCTGTGAAAAAGACAGATACCTGATAACAGCTCCGGATATTTCTCTGTAAAAGCAAGTGTCACATATCCGCCCATTGAGTGACCAATCAAAATAATCTTCTGCAGATTTTCTTTTTCAACAATTTGCTTAACTGTATCCGCCATTCCAGCAATATCTGTTACACTCCCCAGTTCCGATTTCCCGAAGCCCGGTAAATCCGGAGTGATAACCCGATATTTATCTAACAGCGGTTGTTTGAATTCATCCCATATTGTATGGTCTTCACAAAAACCATGAACAAGAAAGACAGGATATCCTTTCCCTTCAATTTCATAAAAAATATTTCCGGTTTTGTTTTGCACTTCTCTGTAATTTTAAGGACAAGATTAAATTCTTTTAGCATCAAAAACAAAATCGCCCCGAAGATTCCGGGGCGATTGCACTTCTCTGTAACAGAAGATTATTTTATTGCATTGCTATATCGCAAAGCCACTTCATCCCAGTTAATTACATTCCAGAAAGCAGAAAGATAATCAGGGCGGCGGTTCTGATATTTCAAATAATAAGCGTGTTCCCACACATCTACACCAAGAATCGGCGTACCTTTTACATCGGCAATATCCATCAGAGGATTATCCTGATTAGGTGTGCTGCATACTTGCAACTTTTTATCTGTATTTACAATCAACCAAGCCCAACCACTGCCAAAGCGAGTAGCTGCTGCCTGATTAAAACTATCATATAATTTCTGAAAACCACCAAGATCGGAATTGATAGCCGCCTCAAGCGCACCTTTCGGATTACCTCCGCCACCGGGTTTCATAACAGTCCAGAACAAGGAGTGATTATAGTGTCCGCCTCCATTGTTACGAACAGCCGGAGCAGACTTTGAAATATTGCGGCAAATATCCTCAATGCTCATTTTTTCTTCAGGTTTTCCTGCTATAGCATTATTCAGATTGTTGACATAAGCAGCATGGTGCTTGTCGTGATGAATCTGCATGGTCTGTGCATCAATATGAGGTTCAAGTGCATCAAATCCGTAAGGCAGATTGGGAAGTGTGAATGACATAATTATTTATTTTATTGTTTAAGAAATTTAATTCATAAATGTAATTCAAATTAACAGTGAAAAGTTCCAGTACTCTTTATTATTAACTCAAAATTTTATCCCGCTAAATAGTTTTTTATGTAAGACTACAATATCAGTAGTCATTTCCTCTTTTTGGCAAAAAACTGTTTTAGTAATTCACCACATTCTTGTTTCATTATTCCTTTTTCAATCTTACATTTTGGATGGATAATTTTTTCAGAAAACTTTGTGAATCCCTTTTTGTCATCCTCTGCACCATAAACTAACTTTTTTATTTGTGCCCAGCCAATGGCAGATGCACACATCGTGCATGGCTCAAGTGTTACATATATCTCACAGTCGGTTAAATATTTTGTCTGAAAATGATTTGCGGCAGAGGTGATGGCAAGTATTTCCGCATGAGCTGTAACATCGTGAAGCAATTCCACCTGATTAAACCCTCTTGCCACAATCTGATTCTTGCAGACAACAACCGCTCCGATTGGTACTTCATCTTTTTCAAGCGCTTTCTTAGCTTCTTTGAGCGCTTCATTCATGAAATAAGTATCCGGCAGGTTAACCTCGCTCATATATTTTTCTTCAAAATTATATTATGGAAATAACCGTCCGTACATTCTCGGGAACGGAGCAGTTTCGCGTACATGAGGGAGTTTACAAATCCATGCTACCAATCTTTCTAAACCCAATCCGAAGCCCGCATGTTTTACTGAACCATAACGGCGCAAATCCAAATACCATTCAAATGCTTCCATTGGGAGTTTATGTTCAATAATTTTTTCCTTGAGTAAATTAATATCTGTTTCTCTTTCGCCACCGCCTATAATTTCTCCATATCCTTCCGGCGCTAACACATCCACTCCTTTCGCAAGCTGTGGTGCATCTGTATCACGTTTCATATAAAATGCTTTCACTTCATGAGGCCAGTTATAAACCATAATTGGTGTATCAAACATTCGTGTAATGACTGTTTCGTCAGATCCTCCGAAATCGTTTCCATACCGGAATTCTTTAGCTGACTTCAGCCAAAGCGGAATGTTGCGTTCATCTTCTTCTAAATTTTTCAGCTCATTTTTCAGTGCATCTACTTTATTCTGATTAAAGTTTATTTCACCTTTCTTTATTCCCGGCTCTTTCATCTTCTTTTCACGCTCTTCTATCTCCTGATTGATAGCAGCCATTCGTTCCTGCACTTTTACCAAATCATTCTGAAGTGTTACAACTGCATTTTTCCCATCCACATCTTTTTCACCTTTCAGAATTTTTACAGCTTCGTCATAAGTCAGTCGGGGAAATACCTTTGATATATTGTTGAAGCTGTTTGTGTCGCGACCAATAATCGAAAACTCTGTTTTGCATTTCTCTGTTACTTCTCCGATAATATACTTCAACATACTTTCAATCAAATCCATAGTCATATCCAAGTCGTGGAAAGCCATTTCCGGCTCCATCATCCAGAACTCAGATAAGTGGCGGCGGGTTTTTGATTTCTCTGCACGAAACGTGGGACCGAAAGTGTAAATTTTACTCATCGCCATAGCCATTGCCTCACCATACAGTTGTCCGCTCTGCGACAGATAAGCAGGTTGACCGTAAAAATCAGTTTCAAACAATGTGCTTGTACCTTCCACAGCATTACCGGTGAAAATGGGTGAATCCATTTGCACAAAATCGTTCTGCTGAAAAAATTTATGGATCGAAAAAATAATGATGTTACGAATGCGCATGATTGCCCATTGCCGTTGAGAGCGCAACCACAAGTGGCGGTTGTCCATCAGAAAATCTACACCATGTTCTTTTTTGGCAATAGGATATTCTTCTGCCACTGAAATAACTTTAAGTTCTGTTGCCTGCACCTCATAGCCGCCGATTTGCCGTTCATCTTTTACTACTTTTCCTGTTACAGTAAATGAACTTTCCATAGTCAGTTGTCTGGCAGCTTCAAAGGTTTCAGCGTTTACATTTTTTTCATCCACCACCAACTGGCAGAAGCCAAAACCATCGCGCATTACTATGAAAAACAGCCCTTTGCCTGAGCGTTTGTTTGCTACCCATCCCTGAAGCGTTACTTCTTTTGCTTCATTCTTAGAAAGGTCTTTGATATATGTTATTCCGGTCATAAATTTTCAAATCTCATTTCATCGGGCGTAAAGTTATTAATAGAAAATTCAGTTGGAAATAATTATAATACAATACCGTTGTACTTTTGCCCCCGACAAGTCAATGAAAAAAAGTATAATCTATCTGTTCTCACTTTTCCTTTTCTGGATGGTGATTTTTTTTGTCTATCGTATTTTCTTTATTCTATATCAATTGCCTATTGGTCCGCGAATAAATAATCTTTCGGATTTGTTCAAAGCGTTCTATGAGGGATATCGCCTTGACATGGCTACGGCTTCTATTCTTTGCATCATTCCTTTACTGTTAATCGTTGCAGTAATTTTTATAAACAAAAAGTGGATGAGTAATATTTTACTTATAGCAATATTTGTTTTGATACTGATTTATTCCGCTGCCGGAATATCCGATGCCGGACTCTATCGTGAATGGAACGCCAAACTGAATATGCAAGCGCTTGATCATTTCAGTAATCCTTCTGAGGTTTACAGGACTTTATCTGCTAAATTGATTTTCCTGTTTTTCTTCTTACTTACTCTGTCCACTTTACCATTTTATATTCTTTACAAAAGGAAAATTCATCCTCAGATACTTAATCGGAACTCATTAACCGTCCGTCAGAAATTAATTAACGGCATATCGCTCTTTATTCTTACCGCCGGAATTTTTGTACTGCTAATAAGAGGTGGATTTGGTGAAATGCCAATCAACCAGAGTGTTGCTTATTTCAGTCCTGATGCTCTTGCAAATGACATGGCAGTTAATCCGCTTTACAATGTAATGCAGGATGCGACTATCACCGACAGACTACCCAGTGCTGCTTCATATAAATTCAGAAGTAATGAAGAAGCACAACTGTTAATTGCTGACGATTTTTATGTAAGGACAGACACTTCTGTTACAGTTTTAAATACCGAAAGACCAAACATTGTATTTATTATTCTTGAAAGCTGGAGCGCTGACAATGTAGAAGTGTTAGGAGGAATTAAAGGATGTACGCCTCAGTTTAATGAACTTTCTAAAGAAGGAATCTTATGTACACGCGCTTACGCTAACGGTTATGTCTCAGATCAGGGGATGGCGGCAATCCTGAGTGCATATCCGTCTGCGTCAAGGTATGCTGCGATTAATGCACAGAGTATGCTGGCTACTATTCCATGTATCAGTGAAGACTTATTAAAACAGAAATATTCCACCTCATTTATCTTTGGCGGCGATCTTGTGTATGGCGGGATCAGAGCTTATTTAGTTCAGAAAAATTTTAATGAGTTGTTAGATATGGATAGCTGGACTCAGTATCCAAAAGGAAAACTTGGAGTGCATGACGAATATTTGTTTAAAGAATTACTCGACCGGTTGGATAAAAAGACTTCTCCTTTCCTACAGTGTTTTTTTACCACGAGCACACACATGCCCTATGACTACACATCCATTCCCGACGATTGGCATACTGCGGATAACGATCCGGTAAAAGCTTATACAGAATCAGTACACTATTCAGATAAATATATTGGAGAATTCTTTAAACAGGCAAAAACAAAACCATGGTACAAGAATACTTTGTTTGTATTAGTGGCAGATCACAGTCACAATTCAATCAAGCAATGGTCAACTGCAACTCCGATGTACTCGCAAATTCCTTTATTATTTGTCGGCGGCGCATTGAAAGAGGAGTGGCGCGGAAAAACGATTGATAAAGTTGTTTCTCAATTAGATATTGTTTCAACTCTGTTACACCAAATGCACTTGTCACCGGAAAGGTATAAGTGGTCGAGAAATATATTTAATCCTTACACTCCTTCCTCCGCTTACTATGTTTTTTATGATGGAGGCGGATATGTCAACGACACAGGATACTCTGCCATCAATCTAAAGTTCCCACAAGCTTATTGCTCCAACCTTACAGATAGTTTGCTTATTAAATTATATAAAGCCAAAGCAGGGAGTTTTTCTCAATTGATTTATGAGGAAGCTAATGGCAAGATAAAATAATAATTTATTCTCTTTCCTTCACTATTCCGTCTTTCCGACTGAAATATTCACCTTATGATTTTCTGCTATTTTTAGTTTGTGCATCCACCACTGCAATCGTTACCATGTTAACGATTTCACGCACGGCGCTGCCAAGCTGTAGTATATGAACCGGTTTTTTCATACCCATTAATACCGGTCCGATAGCTTCACCTACGCCCAACTCCTGTAACAGTTTGTAAGCAATGTTTCCTGATGAGAGGTTCGGAAAAATGAGTGTGTTTACATCACCGTTTATCAGGTCAGAGAAAGGATAATTATCTTTTAAAAGGTCGTGGTTGAATGCAAAGTTTGCCTGCATTTCTCCATCCACAATCATTCCCGGAAATTTTTCTTTCAGTATCCGTACTGCTTCAGATACTTTGTTCGGCTCTTCACCAGGATTACTGCCAAAGTTTGCATAGGAAAGCATGGCAATACGTGGCTGAATGTTAAACTGCTGAACCGTACGCGCAGTCAATGCTGTAATCTCCACCAGGTCTTCTGCTGAAGGATTTACATTCACAGTAGTATCTGCAAAAAATAAGGGACCTCGTTTGGTAAGCATTATGTACATACCAGCAACTTTAATTTTCCCTTCTGTACCTATTATCTGTAATGCAGGGCGAATGGTTTGTGCATAGTTGCGGGTAAGTCCCGAAATAAGAGCATCACCGTTTCCGGTTTCCACCATCATAGCTCCGAAGTAATTTCTTTCACGCATCAGTTTCTTACATTCATACAAAGTAAGCCCTTTGCGTTTGCGTCTTTCAAACAGTATAGATGCAAACTCCATCCTCATGGAATCAAATTCAGGGGAACGAGGATCAATAATCTGTAAATCAGAGATGTCAAGACTATTTTCTTTTATAATTGATTTAATCTTGTCCACATCACCTAACAAAATAGGCTTGGCTATTCCTTCATTACGGACTATTTCGGCTGCCTTCAGAATTTTGTATGTATCAGCTTCAGCAAATACTATGCGTTTAGGCTCACGTTTAGCTTTATTGCCCAACACTCGCATTACATTGTCATTGCGCCCGAGTCGCTTTTCAAGTTCCACTGTATAAGCATCCCAGTCCGTAATTTTATAACGCGCCACTCCTGATTCAATGGCTGCCTTTGCCACAGCGGGTGACACTGCTGTAATTAATCGCGGGTCAATCAATTTCGGGATAATATAGTCTCTGCCAAAAGTCAGGTTCTTTTCATTGTAGGCAAGATTCACCATTTCGGGAACCGGCTTCTTGGCAAGTTCTGCTAATGCTGTTACAGCAGCAAGTTTCATTGCTTCATTAATTTCTTTAGCGCGGACATCCAGCGCACCACGGAAGATAAAAGGGAAACCCAATGCGTTATTCACCTGATTGGGATAATCGCTTCTCCCTGTTGCCATAATCACATCGTTACGCGCAGCAGTTGCCAACTCATAAGAAATCTCAGGGGTTGGATTAGCAAGAGCAAATACAACCGGATTTTTAGCCATAGCACGAACATGCTCTTGTGTAAGCACATTTCCTTTTGATAATCCTACGAATACATCCGCATCTCTAATTGCTTCATCCAAGGTGGAAATATTTCTGTCGGTAGCAAATGGTCTTTTTATTTCATCTAAATCTTTCCGGTCTTTACGAATTACTCCATTGCGGTCGAGCATTACAATATTCTTAGGTGTTACACCGAGTGAAATATATAACTTGGCACATGAAATGGCAGAAGCGCCTGCGCCATTTACCACTAATTTTACTTTATCAATTTTCTTTTCCGCCAGCTCTAACGCATTTAATAGAGCCGCTCCTGATATGATTGCAGTACCATGTTGGTCGTCGTGCATCACAGGAATACTCATCTCTTTTTTCAGCCGTGTTTCAATTTCAAAACATTCAGGCGATTTAATGTCTTCTAAATTTATACCCCCGAAAGTTGGCTCCAGCGCTTTCACTGCTGATATCAAGGACTCTACATTATCTGTCCGCAACTCTATATCAAATACATCTATATCTGCAAATATTTTAAAGAGTAATCCTTTCCCTTCCATTACCGGCTTAGATGCTTCCGGTCCGATATTACCAAGCCCAAGCACTGCAGTACCATTGGTAATTACTGCAACAAGATTTCCTTTTGCCGTGTACTTGTAAACATTTTCTACATCTGCTGCAATTTCGTTACAAGGTTCTGCCACTCCGGGAGAATAAGCCAGCGCAAGGTCGCGCTGTGTTTTGGTTTCTTTAGTCGGAATAACTTCTATTTTTCCCGGTCTGTCTTTCAGATGATAATCGAGTGCGTCCTGTTTGCTGATTTTTGTTTCCATATATTTTATAATTAAACCTTCAGGGTACAAATTTAACGAAGTAATACAGAGCCTGTTTATCTGCTTTTACAATAAGCATAAATAATAAATCTGATTATGAGTATGGTGTTAATTGTTCATACTATATAAGAGGTTTAACTTCTGCTAAAAATTTTTATGATAAACTCTTATGTTTATACTTGCACTAATTCTCTGAAAAAGAATTTCAATAAATAATTGAATTACATCAACTAAAATAAACATGACTACTTTTAAATCTCTTTTAATAGCTGTTACAGTAAGTTTTGCATTTGCAGCTTGCAACCATACCTCCCATGAAAACGAACATTCACACGAAACTGTAACACATCAGGAAGAACATCACGGAGATGACACTACACCTCTTGAACTGAACAACGGTGAGAAGTGGGCGGTAAATGAGGAAATGAAGCCGTATGTTTTAAAAGGCAGAGAAATAGTTACTGCTTTTGTTCAAAGTAATGGAACCGATTATGCAAAACTTGCCAAAGACATAGCTGAACAAAACGATCACCTGATTCAAAGTTGTACCATGAAAGGTAAAAGCCACGACGAATTGCATAAATGGCTGCATCCTCATTTGGAATTGGTGGAAGAGTTATCAAAAACTACTGATGTTACAAAAGCAAAAGAATTAGTTGCGCAGTTGGGGAAGTCTTATCAGGAATATGATAAATACTTCAACTAAATTTTACTGTAACACAGTCTTCCATGAACACTCAAAATAAATTCACCGCTCCTCACAGAATCCTGCACTGGATAATTGCCATAGCTATGATGGTTCAGTTCATTACAGGTTTTCTACGATTAAAGTGGATGGGGAAAAATGCTGTTGCGGAAGCTATTAGTTCACAGGGTATTGAAGTAACCAAAGACCAGGCAAAAGCAGTGTATAAAGCTCTCCACGAACCTATGTGGAAATGGCATGAGCTTTTTGCCCATGTGATAATATTCGCTTTTATAGCACGAATCATTTATATGCTGGTAAAAGGAATCCGCTTCCCTAATCCATTTAAAAGTGGAATAGATTTTAAAGAACGGTTACAAGGATTCACTTATGTGTATTTCTACATCTTCATTTTTATCTCTGCTTTTACGGGGATTTGTATTGAAAAAGAATTACTCACTAACTGGGGAGAAACAATTGAGTCAATCCATAAGTTGGGCATCTATTGGTTTCCTATCTTTATCTTATTGCATGTGTCGGGTGTTACAATTGCCGAGTTTACCGATAAGAAAGGAATTACTTCTAAGATGATTAGCGGCGATTAGACCATATAAACAAAACCAATGAAAGAAATAATACTGTACATTGTTGCAGCCGTATTAACACTGTTTGGATTAGTAACATTGTTTATGAGCAGTTCTGTAATCTTTGATTTGTTCGGGATAAGAGTTAAAGAAGGAAACTTTGTTCCGTTTGTGGTCTGGGCAAACTGGCTGTGTGGCTTTATCTATTTAACAGCCGCTTATGGTCTCGTGAAATCAAAAAAATGGACATTCAGGATATTATTAGTCGCTTCGATTATTTTAATAGTAACCTATATCGGATTATTCTTTCATATTCAATCAGGTGGTATTTATGAAACCAAAACAGTTTATGCAATGGGTTTCAGAACGGGACTGACCCTCTTGTTTACTTTTGTTGCTTACTTATTTATCAATAGGAATACAAATTAAAGAATACTGACTATACTGCTGTAACACTTATCAGCTATTCAGAGAGAATAAAGCATTCTTATTTTGTTTCTTTTTCTTCATTCGTTCTTTTTTTTTCTTCTCCTTCTCTGTTTCCATCCACGGACCCCAGTAATCGGGACCATACCATACAAATATTTCTTCGCCGGGTTTTATATTTCTGGAGGCAACAATATATCCGCGTCTTCCGCGTGTATCATAGCTGGAGTTGTTCCGAATGCCTTTTTTTCTTTTCACACCCCGTGCATCATTTGCATAGCGTGCCAGATGTTGGGGGTATTTATAAGCGTCTATGCAATAATATTTTGTAATATAATATACATATCCGCCCCTGCCCCTTTCATCGCGCTTTTCTGATTCTGCCCATGTGACAATCTCTCCAAGATATTCAATAATTTTTTCGCCTTTCTTAATCAATGTATCTGTAAACAATCCTAATCCCGCTCCCGGCAGGTTACTCTTCTTTGTGTATAGCAATGAGAAATATTATTTTTTTAGCAAATGAAATACGCTGAATACTCAGTGACCCCGGCGCGATTCGAACGCACGACCCACAGCTTAGAAGGCTGTTGCTCTATCCAGCTGAGCTACGGGGCCATTTTGAAATTGAGAATGCAGATTTTCAATTTCAGAAATAAAAAGAACTATCTGATTCTGCGGCAAAGATAAAAAAGCGAAGTGAATAATTAATTTTGTTCATTCTGTATATTCAATGAGCACAACAACTGTTAATCCTGAGATTGAAGAAAGCTGGAGAAAAGTTTTGGAGGACGAATTTCAGCAGCCCTATTTCGTTGCATTGAAGCAATTTCTGATGAAAGAAAAAGCTGATGGCAAAATAATTTATCCTCCCGGCTCACTCATATTCAATGCCTTTAACCTTACTCCCTTTGATAAGGTGAAAGTGGTGATTCTCGGTCAGGATCCTTATCATGGACAAGGGCAGGCACACGGGCTTTGCTTTTCCGTTCCTGATGGAGTGCCGCCGCCACCATCGCTCGTGAATATTTTTAAAGAGATAAAAAATGACTTGGATATTCCCTTTCCTGTAACAGGGAATTTAGAGCGTTGGGCAAATCAGGGAGTGTTGTTGCTCAATGCGCTGCTGACTGTTCGTGCTAATCAACCGGCTTCTCATCATAATATCGGATGGGAAAACTTTACAGATAAAGTGATAAAGAAATTATCGGATGAAAAATCAGGAATTATTTTTCTGCTTTGGGGAAAGTTTGCACAAGAAAAAAGCTGCTTAATTGATTCAACCAAACATCCTATTCTGAAAGCGGCACATCCTTCGCCGTTCTCAGCCCACAGTGGATTTTTCGGATGTAACCATTTCAGCAAGACGAACGAACTGCTCACCGCACATGGGAAAACTCCGATTGACTGGTCGCTTCAGTAATATCGTTAGTTATATTGGTATGGCGACAGTGCAAGCATAGAACTGACTACTATTAATTGACCCTTTTAGAAACAAGAAATAACCTGGCAGTTTTGAAAGCTGACACAGAAAATAACTTCTCTATAAAGGTAACTCTACAGAAATTTCTTTGCCACTTTCCCCAACGCTTTATTCCTACATTTAGACTTTTATTTACTATATGAAGCTTAGAATTCACGGGGACAATATCATTGAATGTGAAAGAGCATTAAAACTAATTTCGGCTGCTTACGATGGAGCAGTTGAATCCAAAAACAAAAATATTTTCATGCCTTCATACAGCATTAAAAACGAAGGCAAAGAGATTTTTGAAGTTGAATTGCTTGGCGGGCATGACAGGTGGAATGTAAACTTCAATTCAGAACTCACGAAATACGGAGCACCTTTACGAGAGGCAACCGATGCTTACATAACAAAGGTTTCAGCAGACAACAAGACCGAACAACTTTTACTTGCAATTGAATTTTGCAATGCTTTGCCAGCAGGAAATAATGCGTGGCAAAGAAACGGCAGAGCCGTTACTTGTGCTGAAATAGGAATCCCCTATTTCTACTTCGCAGAAATTGGAGGAGTTGAGTTAGATGCTGACAGGAATGTGAAAGCACCGAGGTTTCCAAATCCAATTGTTCCATTTTCTTATCTCACTTCTTCCAAAACTTTGAGTGTTGTTTGCGTTCCAATTTATCAGGCACATCCAGCAATCACAGACGACTTACGGAAAAAGTTCATGCACATTTTCGGAGTTAATGCAAGTTTAGTTTTATTAAAGTGCATCATTGAAGAAAGCCAAACCAATGATGCTTTAGATGTGCTGATTGAAAAAGGAACAACGCTTGTAAAAATTCTTTCCAATGACAGAAAAAGAACCGACACATTTAAAGCATTGGAGTGGGAAGAATTTCTGAAATTTTCTTCAGGACAGAAAAAAGCCGAGTGGATTAAGAACCACCCTAACAAACAGATTTGGAAAAAGAAATCTTCAGAGAAAGTAAAAGTTACCAAAACATTTAAGACGCTTCTTACAAAAACTCAAGCACTGAATTTACTTTCAATTGGTGCGAAAGAAATTCCTATTTGCCTTGTGGCAAATGGAAACATTAAGAAACTTGCTGACCTTCTCCGAGAAATTTATCCAAAAGAAAAAATCAATTCACTTGCTGATGCAATTGAAAAGAAAAACAAACCTCTTATAGTAGTTTGGATTACTGGTTTTAAACTAAGAGGAGATGATTCACGACCAGACAGAGGTTTAGTTCCGCTTGCAAGAATGTTATTTGGCAACGACATTGATATTCTCACAATAGTTTTTGGACCTGCTGTAAAACAAACTTGGAAAACACTGAAAGAGAACCCGACAAAACTTGCAACAGAAAACGGACTTTGGCAAGCTGTTCTGAATTTGAGCAATTATGTTTTAGCGGACAGCAGCACTTCTGCTGATGGTATTCTTGCAAGCATTGTAAACAGAAACTTAGAAAGGAAAAATGTGCAAGTGATTTTCAATGCCGCAAAACCAAATGGCTCATTTGGTGAACACGATGTTGATACAGCAATTCACACAATGTTTGCCCGACAAGCGGGCATGAACATTTTTGAATCAATGTGCAACCCGCCTGGAGGCGATTGGAGTGGGATTTCTTATTTGGATTTTTCAGACAAGACAGAATATCGTTGGACTTCTTTGCCAAGAGTTTCTGCAACAAAAGCAAAACGACCAGACCACATAATTCAGATTCACACACGGACACAGGAAATATTTCTTGTGATAGAATCAAAGAACAACGCAAAGGATTTAGACGAGAATATCGGAAAGCGATTGACTGAATATGTAAAAGCACTTTTCAAAATTGCACCAACAGCATACAAGCAAAGTAAAACTGACTGGAAATTATTTGGCGGGAAAAACACACCACTCACAAATTTCGCTTCGCTTTCAGGTGGTGCTTTTGTTTACAAGAGTTTAGCAGAAATGAAAGCGTCAATGAAAGAGGGAAAACTTGATTTCATTTTTGCTTTTGAGTTTAAGAGTGACGGCACTCCTTCAATCGGACACATCTTGCTTTCAGACGAAAGCAAATTCCTGAGTAAGATTCTTGTTGACATTGCCTCGCAATTCAGCAGTGGTTTGAAAATTGAAATACACTGATTCGTAAACTGCATCAATACTTGTTTTCATTGCCTTTGTAAAAGGTGAGTTACCAGTTTTGATTTCTGATTTGTGTTTGTAAAGTTCCTTTGGCAACTGATAATCGTATTCACGATTGCCAGCCGTTCCATCAAAAGTCAAAATCCATTTTGCACCAACAGAGTTAAGTCGTTCAAGTTCGTTGTAAAAATCTTGCAGATTAAATTCTGTTTTCGTGTATCTGTCTTTAGTGCCACCGTAAGGTGGGTCAAGAAAGACAAAGTCGTTTTTGTTTGCATCAGCAAGAGTTTCTCTGTAATCACATTTTCTAAACTCAACTTCTTTGATGAAGTAACTCCACTTCAAAAGAATCTCTCTAAAACTTTTCGGATTTATTCCCGGACGGTTTTTGTGCATTGAATTATTGAATTCTCCGTTTGTATTATAACGGATAAGTCCGTTCACACAAGTGCGAGTAAGAAATAAAAAGTCAAACTCATTTTTAGTTTTGTTGAAGTTATCCCGAACTTCATAGTAAACGCTATGACCTTCGGTTTGCAACCTATCCCAACGAGTTTGATATTCGTTTGCGACAAGTTCAGGATTGCTCTTAATCTGCTTCCAGAGATTTACAAGTTCAGGAATAATATCACTTGCAACAGCTTTTGGAATTTGTCGGAATGGCAACATTGAACCACCGCCAATGAATGGCTCAATGTATCTTTTCTGTTTGACAATGTATTTACTCAATTCAGGAGCAACATATCTTTTGCTACCCGACCACTTAATAACTGGCTCAATAATATTTTTTGGTTTCAGCATTCTAAAAGCAGTTGACTTTTTACATTATTTTCTTCAAACAAAATTCTCTCTTTGGCAAGCTCAAAATATTCTTCGTTTGTTTCAAAACCGACAGGATGCATTCCATATTTAATGCCTGCAATCATTTCCGTTCCCGAACCTGCAAACGGCACAAGCAGTTTGCCGCCTTTGACACCACTGATAAGCAGCAACCGTTCAGAAACTCTAAGTGGTTTTTGTGTCGGGTGCGTTCCAAACTTCAATTCATCTTTCGCTTTGTTGTTTGGAATATCCCAAACAGTTCTCAATTGTTTATCGGGTTCTTTCAAATTGTCGCCTGAGAATTTTGCTTTCTTCACATCATCATAATTGAAATTGTATTTGCGTTGTTTCTCACCGCCTGTATGAACCCACAAAATTGTTTCATGGCTTGCAGTCAATCTTCTTTGCGACAAATTCGGAAAAGCGTTTCGTTTATACCAAGCAACTTCATTTATTATTTCCAACCCAAGCAACTGACAAAGGACATTTACAAAACCTGAATTGTGATAAGTTGAATGAATCCAAATTGAACCAGTTGGCTTCACTAATCTTTTCAGTTGAGTAAGCCATTGGTGAGTGCTTTTGAAAATATCGTTTCCAGTTAGTAAATCCCATTCCTCACTGTTCAGCTTCCAGTTGCCACCGAAGCCATTTAATTTTTTTGAGCCGTCATAATTCCAGTTTGCAGAAGTTGCAGCACCATAAGGCGGGTCACAAATTGCCAAGTCAAACGACTTGTCAGGCAGAGCAGACAAACCTTGTATTGCATCTTGCAAATACAACTCAAACGAATCCTTAATTAGCTTTTTCATTTTTTGAGGTATGGTGTTAATTGTTCCATTACTAAATTGACAGCATCGTAAGTAGTATCGTTGACACCGTATTCCTTAATTATTCTTTCAGCAGTTGCCATGACTTTCAATTCTGATTCAGCAACCTTGAAATGCTTTGCAAGTTTTTTTAGTTGTGCCTCAGTTGGTAATCTCTCACCTCTTTCAAGTTTACTGAGCATCGGAGAATCAATATCAGTTCCTTTTGAGACCTGATGCAAAGTTTGTTCTTTGGCTTTACGGAGTTCCCGAATGTGCTGACCAAATTCAGATTGTTGAGATTTCATTGTGCCTTATTGCGACTTGTCAAATATTGACAAACTTACAAAGGTTTTGCGACTTGAAAATAATTCTTGAAAGAAAACTTATTAACAACGAGTTATTTTCCAAAACGCACGGGCTGACTGCAAACTTGTAACGACATCGCCTTTAATGTAAATCGCTTTTACTTACCTTCGTGCTGACATGAAACAATATAGCTTCGGACAGACAATACCATATACAGCCAATAGGAATTTAAGAGAAATAACGAGTGAAGTGGCTAACCAAACTGTGTGCTTATATCAGATCTGAGTGCATAGTGATAGTGTTGTGCTTCTATGTAGCAACTCCATTAAGCATCGAATCGTTTTGTGTACTGAGCAAATAAAGGAACGACTCACAACTCATAAGCAATCACTTCCTTTCCGTTAATACAAGTAATAACGACCTTTACTTTATTGCCGGATAAATCATCGAAAACATAGGCGAAAGAACCGCGTTTCGGAAATGACGGATACAAATTTCCTTTATTGTCAAACAGATAGATTTGCTGAGAAATAGTGTCTGTTACACCTATTGCAGCCGCATTAGTAATCGGGTCGCTGAGAAGAAATAATTGTTTGTAGTTCTTGTTGGCAAACTCATAATCAAAAGTATAATCCGCATCATTTCGTATTCCCCATATATGCCGATCGTTCATCAGTACATAATTATTTACCGAATCAGTTGAAGAGCTTAAAATCAAATTACTGATTCCGCTTTCGTCTGCTACCAGATATTCTGTTTTCACCTTGCCATCCATACTCAGATAATAAACTTTTCCAGCGGTGTCAATGGCAGTAAGCACATTACCTTTGGTGAAAGCAAACGGAGCATTGAACTGCGTTTTTAATTTTATTTCTCCGGCAACTCTTCTTCCTTCGCGGCTGAAGAATTGCAACGAGCCATCTGTTGTAACAGCAAGTATGAATTCTTTCCCTGTGGTTTTATAAAACTGAACGGGCAAGTCCACTGTTCCGGTTCCTGCATTCGGATTCCATCCGGCAAGGGGCTTCCCGCTTTTTTCAAAACCATAAATACACTTGTTGCTGCACGCTACAAAAAACCGGTACTGTTGCACTCCGTCAAAATCAATTATCTGCAGCGGAGAAGTTGCCGGTGCGCTCAGCGTAATCGGAAAATTATTAACTGAAGTTCCATCCATTTTCAGTAAATAGATTTTTCCTTCTGTGGTAAAAATCATTTGCAACTGTCCGTTCCCATAAAAATCAAGTTGCGCAATCTTACCTTTTACCGGTGCATCTAATTTTTTCTTCCATACAATGTCGCCGCCTTTATTCAGGAGATAGAGCGTATTATTTACATCCTGAATTGCTACCATTTTATTATCATATCCTGCACTTAACAAAATCTGTGGCGCTGTTAAAGCAGTCGTATCCAGCGCTGTTTTCCAGAGATAGTTTTCAGTCACTGTTTTTGAATTGGCAAATAATATATTTCCCGTTGTCCTGATAAATTCCTTATCAACCGAATAGTTTATCTGTATCGGTGAAAATTGCTTAACAGCGTCAAACCCTCCGGACAAAGATTGCACTAATGAATCTGAACCCATAGCACGGATAAAATCTTTCATCTGCATTAAATCAATATAGATGGAGAACTGACCGGGCGATGTATTCTTCTGTTCAGATGCGTTGTTTTTTGCAATTGTATTTCCGTCGGAATATTTGTCGAGCAAAAGTTTTAACTGATTAAGAGAGTTGGAGAAAATAACTTTATGGTCTATTGTAGTGAAAAACGGATTGTTCAGTTGAATTAATGCGCTGCCAAAGTATCTGTTGAATGATTCACCAATCTGCAACTGATTAATGACCTTGCCTTTGTAAGAAAGAGATGTGTTCACCGTGTCGTTCTTCTTTTTTGCATCTGCCCATTTATTCAGCAACTGAGAAGACTGAGATTCATTTTTTGTTTCAATAATCAGAAAACTCTGTGGCAAAAAGTTGTTATTAATCGGTTCAGTTAGTAACATCGCCATCTGGGTTCCCATCCACGGACGAATGTATTGGCTGTACTCTGCATCAACTATCAGAGAAGTATTGAGTTTATCGGTAACCATGTCTTTGGAAGATAATCCTAACTGTAACAGTAAGGCGGTATTATCCGGAGAAATAGTTTTTGCAGCATTGTTCTGTATTGCATCCTTAGTAAAATGATTTATCCAATCTGTACCTGATGCAGTGGTGTTTCCTTCAAAATATACCCCATTGGGTTTCAATGATAAATCCACTTCCGTCCACGAAGCAAAGCGGCTGATTGAGTTGGTTAATGGCTGTGCATCAACCGAGGCAAATCCACTCATCATCTCTGCAATGTTTTTGTAATTAAAGTACAATGCCACATCAAAATTCTCATTCCCTGATTTTCTTAGTTTTGAAAAACCTTCCTGTTCAAACAGACTTGCTTTGCCCGCCATCTGACTCATTCCATCCTCTACCAAAAACGATTCAGAACTGATGATGAGTACTTTATCAATACAAGTGAGTGTGATATTCTTATTGGATTGCTCGAAATGAATATCGAACACATTTTCACTCATCACTTTTCGTTTATTAAATGTAATGGAGTTGCCGAGTGTATTTAAAAGTGTTACAATATCCGGAGCGCCTGCTTTGCGCAGATCTACAATCAACACCGGTTCAAAATTATCTGCCCGTGTCAGATGATAAGAAATAATAATGGTTTGATTGAAGAATGCATCTTTCCATCCGCTTTGCCTGTTTATCATCGGCATAAGCGATGAAAGTAAATTATCTGCTTTCCGGTAAAAGGCAAGTTGCTTTAGTGTATTGTAATAAGAAAGCGGCGAATATTGTTTATCCAATTGTCCGAGTCGGTTCAGTTCAAAAAAGAAAGCTGCTCCTGTCGGCACTGCCCGCACCAAGTGGTTATTGCGTGATGGCGGTTTTACCCAATAATAAACCCGAATACCGCCCAGCGCTACAAGAACAAGAACTGAAATAATGATGAGTCGTTTTTTCATTTTTTATACCGTTGTTCCGAGCAGACAAAAATTATTCTTCTCCAGAATGAAATCTTCCCTCTTTTTACTCAGAATGATAAGCCGGATTTGGCAAAGCTAAATTTCTATTCATCTTCGCCCTGAAATCGTTTTTAACAACTCTGCTTATGCAACGGACATTTTATACTACTGCAAGTTTACTTGCCATGACTGCTGTGATACTTGGCGCTTTTGGCGCTCATGCACTGAAAGAAAGATTAACTCCTGAACTGTTACAGGTTTTTGAAACAGGTGTTCGTTATCAGTTCTATCATTCAATAGCGCTGTTCATTGCCGGTTATTTCTCTGTAACAATCAAATCAGCTAAATGGGCAGGAATACTTTTTATGGCAGGGATTTTATTTTTTTCCGGATCGGTTTATCTGCTGTCTGTCCGGGACTTAATCGGCTTTGAAAATTATAAGTGGATTGGTCCTGTTACACCTTTCGGCGGACTGTGCTTTATTACCGGATGGTTTTTGCTGGCTTTAAGTTTTATGAAAAAGAATTTAAAGTAGAGTGAAGGTATTGTTGCTTTCTTTAGTTATGTTATACTTTTGGAAAGATAACTATGCACGGTATTGTTGCATGAAAACTACAAGTAAAGGCAGGTAAGTATAAAAGAAAAAA
>CAYRJA010000058.1:12091-19708 GCA_964424455.1 uncultured Bifidobacteriaceae bacterium | reverse complement strand
TATGAATTTTACCTGTCTTCTTTTCAGACTATCTACGATTTATAATTGGTATTATTTATTTGGACAATTGATGAATCAATACCGCTTAAAAAAAGCCGCCTTTTACAAAGTCGCTTCTTTTTTTTATAACAGTTCTGATAAATATTAATTCCCACCCAACTGTTTTACAATTGCTTCCGGCATTTTATCATATCCATCAGGAACTTTGAAAACCTCATCTGATACAGGAGTAGTAAAATCAATAGAGGTAACTACATAAGATATGATTGTGCCTTTTGAGTCCATTTGATATTCCATAGGAAATCCTTTCAATTTCTGATAAGGGAAAGCTTTATTCAAATTTCCCGGAATTTCGTCTGTATAAAATACATCGTATGATTTCCCGTCTTTAGTTTTTATAATCGCTTTTTTGCATAGATAGCCGGCAATCGTTTTGGTTTCATTTGTTAATTCTACAGTGTAAGAATTGTCTTTCATCGTTCTCCCCTCTTCCATTTCCTTAGTAAAATCTGTCTTGTATTTCTGACCCATCATTTCAAAAAGCATTGTGCTTTTTTTGTCGGCATTAATAATAGAAGTCTGAAACATAGTTCCATTCATATCCACGCGTGAATTACCATCTTTAATTGTCAAAGTGGTCTTTGTGTCTTTAAGCATAGCGGCTGCCGTAGGATCGCTGACTCCGCTGACATCTATGATATACTTTACTACTCCCTGAGTTTTTGTCTGTGCCTGTGTTACAGTTAATGAAGTAAAAGAAAAGAAGAAAAGGGCAAAGGAAAATTTAAGAATTTGTTTCATTTATTAAGTTGGTTTTAGAAGTTTCAAAAGTATTAGAAAAGAGTTTACCAAATCAGTTTCTCTTTGGCAATAAAAGCGCTGATACCTTTCTTGCAATCGTCGGCTGAACGGGCTTTAGCATTTTGTTCAGAAGCATAGTTCAAAGCTTCATCAAGTGGCAAGTCCTGCACTTTGGCAATCAGATGTTTGGTCATTGTGAGTGATTGTGCGGAAGTTTCTTCGCAAACTTTTAAGGCAAATGAATTTACTTCCTGCTCAATTTTATTTGCATCACATATTACATTCACCATGCCAAAATTTTTTGCTTCTGTTGCATCTATCAGTTTCCCTGAAAGGAAAAGCTCTTTTGCTCTGCCCTCTCCTATCTTCCTCACTAAGAAAACTGAAACAATTGCGGGAATAAAACCTATTCTCACTTCTGTATAGCCAAACTTTGCATCAGACACAGCAAATACAAAATCACATACAGTTGCCAAACCGCATCCGCCTGCAATAGCGGCTCCTTCTACCTGAGCAATCACTACCTTTTTATTCAGATAAATCAATTTAAATAACTCCATCAGATGTGCAGAGTCAGCAAGATTTTCTTCGTATGAATTCTGTTGAAGTTTTTTCAGATATTCCAAATCTGCTCCTGCGCTGAATACTTTTCCTTCAGCTTTCACAATAACAATTTTTACAGAATCATCTTTTTCTGCTTTGTTGAATGCCTGTTTCAGTTCTCCAACCATTTCGTAGTTGAGTGCATTTCGTTTATCAGGACGATTGAGGGTTATTGTGGCAATTCTGTTTGTAACAGAGTAATTAATTAATGACATTTTACTTTTATTTCTAATTGTACCGTTTTATAAATCATAGTTTACAGAAATAAATTCCTTAACTGTAACACCACTCTAATGAAGTATTTTATAAACCAATTCCTTCAGAAGTTCTCCTTCATTTACTGCCGGAACATTCATTCCTTTTGATTTTAAATCATACTCATGTAACAGATTTATGATTGATTCAGTTTTTGCAATAGGGTAATTGTAAGATGCAGCTTTGTATTCTCTAAAGAAGAATTGGTTTACTCCTATTTTAGACATAACATCCTTATCAGGCAAGTTTTTTAAATAATGGATAGAATAAATCTTGTTAAAGTAACTCTGTAGAGAGCCTATTGTTACAACCATTGGATTTGAGCGGGGATTTGAAATAAAATAATTTACGATTCTATTTGTTTTCAGCACATCTTTCATACCTAACGCCTTATTCAGCTCAAATGAATTGTAATCCTTACTGATACCGATATTTTTTTCAATATCACTTTCGCTAATTTCTTTTCCGGCTGTAACATTCAGACTCAATTTGGTCAACTCATTAGCTAATCGCGATAAATCATTTCCTATATACTCCACCAATAGCATTGATGCTTTTGGTGATATAGTGTAATTCATCTCTTTCAGATATTGAGTAATCCATGCGGGAACTTGATTGTCATACAGTTTCTTACTCTCCATCAGCGCGCCATGTTTTGTAACAATTTTGGAAAGTTCTTTTGAGCTTTTGTCTAATTTTTCCTGCTTACCTGACAAAACCAGAATGGTAGTTTTCAACGGTTTTTCTGCATAGCCGGTTAAGTTGTTCCAGTCTTTAATGTGCTGTGCTTCTTTCACAATCACGACCTGATAATTCCCCATCATCGGATAACGGCTCGCAAGGTCGCCGATTTGCATTGCATTTATATCCTTACCATAAACTACTGTCTGGTTAAAACCTTTTTCACCTTCGCTCAGAATATTCTGCTCTATGTATTGTGTTACAGTATCAACAAAGTAAGGTTCACTGCCAAAAAGAAAATAAACAGGATGATAAATTCTGTTTTTTAAATCCTTCATTATTTCTGTAAAGTCCTGTACCGGCATTCTGCTCTGTATAGTTTACCTGTCGTGCAAAGATGTTAAAGATTATTCAGAACTGTTTACTGTTTAATACCACATTTTACAACTATGAATATTTATTTTCGCACCATGCTTCATTTTGATATTCTAACACTTCATCCTGAACTGCTGAAAGGTCCGTTTGATCATTCTATTCTCAAGCGGGCAAGAGAAAAAAAACTTGTTGAAATTGATATACACAATATCAGAGATTACTCCACCAGTAAACATAAACAGGTAGATGATTATGCTTTCGGCGGTGGAGCCGGAATGGTGATGATGATAGAACCAGTTGATTTGTGTCTGCAAAAATTGAAAGCAGAAAGAACCTTCGATGAGGTTATTTATATGACACCGGATGGAGAACTGCTGAATCAACAGTTAGCTAATCAACTATCAATGAAGAAGAACCTTGCTGTTATCTGTGGTCATTACAAAGGTATAGATGAACGAATCAGAGAGTATTTTGTAACAAAGGAGGTTTCAATCGGCGATTATGTAATGAGCGGTGGAGAACTGCCTGCCGCTGTTTTAGTAGATACACTTTCACGATTAGTACCCGGCGTATTAAACGATGAAACCTCTGCTCTGTTTGATTCATTTCAGGACAATCTGTTAGCTCCGCCGGTTTATACTCGTCCAGAGATTTACAATCAGTGGAAAGTACCTGAAATTCTTCTTTCAGGTGATTTTAAAAAAATTGAAGAATGGAGATATGAACAGGCATTAAAACGTACTGAAGAACGACGACCTGATATTCTTCGTAAGGACAGATAAGATTCTATTACTACTTTTTGCTCTATATCTGTTCCAAATTGAAATAATATATTCCTTTCAAGTTGTTACATTTGTCGCCCAATTTAGAGATGAAGAAAATTCTGTTTCTTATTATGATTTCGATAGTGTTTTTTTCTTGTCAGTCAAGCGATGATAAGAACACGAAAAACTTACTGTCGGGAGAAATGATTAACAACCCTGCTCAGATTAGTTTTGATACAACTGCCCATAACTTCGGAATAATAAGCGAAGGAGATATACCAACATTCGACTTCTTATTTAAAAATGTAAGTAAAAACCCTTTAGTAATTACTGAAGTTCACGCAAGTTGTGGATGTACTACTCCCTATTGGCCTAAAGATATTATCAAACCCGGTGAGTCTGGCACCATAAAGGTAGAATACAACAGCGAGGGTCGCCCCGGTAAGTTTAAGAAAGGTATTACTGTAACAGCAAATACTCAACCTAATAAGACATCTCTTTCAATTGAAGGAGAAGTTATTCCAAAATAAAACCCAATCAATAAACATGAATAATTTATCAACTCAATTTTTAATGGCACAACCTCCGGGCGGAGGCGATTCAGGCATATCTACTATTATACTGTTCGGAGGTATTTTAGCCGTTATGTATTTCTTTATGATTCGTCCTCAGCAGAAAAAACAAAATGATGCCAAAAAATTTCTGGAAGGAATTCAGAAAGGAGATAAAGTGGTTACAGTTGCCGGCATCCACGGGCGCATTATGAAAGTGAATGAGAATGGAACACTTGAAGTGGAAATTGACTCCAATGTAAAAGTAGTAATGGAACGCAGCGGTATCAGCCCTGAATACACCAAAGCAATTCAGGAAAAGAAATAATTTCTTAATCATATTCTGAATACAACCAACCAATCAGTAAACGATTTGTTAGTTGTGTAATTTATTTTGCAGCACAAAAGTCAACTATGTTAAAAGTTGGAATCACCGGTGGGATTGGGAGTGGTAAATCAACTGTCTGCAAAATTTTTGAAACACTCGGTATTCCGGTATTTTATGCTGACGATGAAGCAAAAAAAATAGTTAATGAGGATGAGGAACTGAAAAAAAATATTCAATCAGTTTTCGGAAAGGAAATTTATACAAACGGAATACTAAACCGTGCGGCTCTTGCTCAGATTGTTTTTAATGATAAAGCTAAATTAGAGAAACTGAACAGTTTAATACATCCTGCAACTAAAAAGAAATATGATGACTGGAAAAAGAGACACTCCTCACATCCTTATTCACTCCATGAAGCAGCCATTTTATTTGAAGCCGGTGTAGCAAAGAGAATGGATAAGGTAATTACAGTTTCTGCTCCTGAACAACTCAGGATTGAACGGATTATAAAGCGGGATGGTGTTACTCATGATGATGTTGTTGCCCGTATGAAAAATCAATGGACAGAAGAAAAGCGAAACAGTAAATCGGATTTTATTATTTACAATGACGAAACTCAGTTAGTGATTCTGCAGGTATTGATGGTTCATAATGAAATATTGAAATTCTCTGGATCAAATCATTAAAGGTTTATAATACATCAATAATCAGGATATGAGAATTCCTTTGTAGTGTCCTCCTTTTTATTAACTAATGCATCTGCAACATTCAATGCTTCTTCCAATTTTTCTTTAAAATTTATTTTTCCAATTTTATCCATCAACCCAGATTCATAGAGTAATTCCATCGGCTGTTCTTGTACACCAACTATCATAAAACGAATCTTTCTTTTCTTACAATTCAAATAGAGTTTTTCAATGGTATGAAGTCCGGAAGTATCTAAATATGGAACTTCATGAAGGTTAATAATCCTGACTTTAGGAGGTGTACCAGTTATTTGTGTTACTTCTTCAAATTTTTGAGCAAGTCCAAAGAATAAAGGACCGTCAATCTCAAATATGTCAACTCCTTTAGGAATTTTTATACCACGATTCAACAAACTACTTTTCTCTTCTTCCGTAGTTATTGATTTTATATCTGAGGATTCAGCCATTTTTCGCATAAACATTAGGAGGGAGAGTACAAGCCCTATTTCAATAGCTACAGTTAAATCAATCAATACAGTCAGAAGGAAAGTAATAATAAGAATAGCAGCCTCACTCTTTGAACTCTTTACAATACTGATGAAGGATCTCCACTCACTCATGTTGTAAGCAATCACAACTAATATCCCCGCAAGACAACTCATAGGTACTAACTTAGCTAATCCGCCAAAGAATAGGAGAATAAACAGTAACACCACTGAGTGAATTATCCCTGCAACTGGAGTTTTAGCACCATTCTTAATATTAGTTGCGGTACGTGCTACTGCTCCAGTAGCTGGAATTCCACCAAAGAGGGCAGATGCTATATTAGCAGCCCCTTGTCCTATTAATTCCATATTGCTTCTATGTCGTGCTCCAATCATTCCATCTGCAACTACCGCTGAAAGCAATGATTCAATTGCTCCAAGAATGGCAATTGTGAAAGCAGGTTTAATAAGTTGCTGAATAGTCGCAAAATTTATTTCAAGATTGTTTGGGTGAGGAAGTTGTGATGGCATATCGCCATACAGAGATCCTATAGTTTCAACCGGGAGTTTTGCAAAATAGACTACAGCAGTTGTAATAATAATAGCAATTAGAGAACCTGGAATTTTATTAAGGATTTTTGGAATGCTAATAGAAATGAATATAGTAAGTGCTGCTAACCCGAAAGCGTAATAATTAATTTCAGTAACAGTATTAGCATACGTTTTCCATTTACTGATAAAATCATTAGGTAAATTAACTATTTGTAGTCCAAAGAAGCTGTTGATTTGAGAAGTGAAGATGATAACTGCAATTCCACTTGTGAATCCAACGATAACGGGAAATGGGATAAATTTTATGACATTTCCTAATCGAGCTAATCCCAAACCGATCAGCATTATACCTGCAATGACCGTTGCAATAGTTAATCCTTCAATACCATATTGCTGAACAATTCCATACACTATTACTATAAATGCTCCGGTAGGTCCGCCTATTTGCACTCTGCTCCCACCCAAGACAGAAATTATAAAACCTCCAATGATAGCTGTAATTATTCCTTTCTCAGGTGAAACACCAGAAGCAATGGCGAATGCAATAGCAAGAGGAAGAGCAACAATACCTACAATAATCCCGGCGCTGAGGTCAGCAAAAAACTTGTTTCTATCGTAATCTTTTAAAGTGGTGAATAATTTAGGAACTAACATCAGGTAAATCTATTAACTTTAATTTTCAATAAACATTAAATCCTTTCAACACATCTGCCACTCTGTTTACCGGCAAACCCATTACATTGAAATAATCTCCTTCAATTTTTTCTACTCCGCGAACGCCGAACCAGTCCTGTATTCCATAGCTTCCGGCTTTATCAAAAGGCTTGTGTTGTTTGATATAAAATTTCAATTGTTCATCTGTAAGTTTTCTGAAGAATACTTTAGTGGTATCTGAAAATGAAATTTCCTTTTGGTGTGACAACAGGCAAACACCGGTAATCACTTCGTGCATTTTACCGTTCAGCTCCGATAACATTCTGAATGCATCATTCTCATCCGTCGGCTTATTGTACATTTTTTCATTATAAATAACCACCGTATCTGCTGCTACTATCACAACTTCTTCCTCTCTAAAGTATTCAAGTGCATTGTATGCTTTTCTCTTAGCAAGAAGTCTTGCTACATCCCTTATAGAAATATCACTCGTAAAATCTTCTTTATCCGGAGGCAGAAAAATTTCAAACTGATAACCTGCCAAAGTCATCAACTCTTTTCTGCGTGGTGATTGAGAAGCAAGAATCAGTCGTGTCATAAATGAAAAAAAAGTTTTGCAATCTGAAGACAGTAGCTATTCATTTCTGCTTTATCTTTTTATCCCGCCATTAAGAAATAGTAATAAGGCATAGTAAGTATTCCCATAAGCATAATCACTTTTATCATAGTGCTGACACGACCGTATTCCTTTTGAGATTCAGCAGTGAATAGCATCCATATAGAAATAGCAAGTGGAAACTGAATAGTTTGCATCAGGTATATGACTGTAACATAATCACGGCTCAGAAGCGAAGGCGCTTGCACATATCCTGTAAGTACTAT
>CAYRJA010000058.1:0-12081 GCA_964424455.1 uncultured Bifidobacteriaceae bacterium | reverse complement strand
TAAACAATAAGTTTAGATTTACTCACTCCAATTACTATTGGAAGTGTTCTAAGGTTAAAATGTTCGTCTCCTTTAAAATCCTGAATATCTTTTACAATCTCCCGCATCATTGAAACGAGGAATGCAAAGATGAAATATAAAAATGCTCGTATGAAAATGGAGTATGCTGCCATATATCCTTCTCTTGTTAGAACATTGCTGAATAATGAATGTTCGTAAAACACAACAACCAGCACAACTAATCCTGTAAGAAATGAAATAATAACATTACCAACAACCGGTTGTTTTTTGTATCCCGTAGAGTAAAACCAGAGCAATCCTGCCACAATCGGATTAATCAAGCCGAGTTTGAAACTGCCTACTTCCCATGCTACATAAAAGCCAAGTATAACTGCCACACCGGTAAAAAGCCAGTGTAACAGCATAGCTGTTCTCCGGTTGACAGTCCGGTCAATAAAGATCCGGTTGGGTTTATTGATAGCATCAATCTTCACATCAAAATAATCATTGATAATATAACCGGATGCCGCAATCAAAACAGTTGAGGTTACCAATAGCCAGAAAGTAGCGCTACTCATAGACGACACCATCCCTGCATTCTGAAGAATAGGGACAATCAGAAAGTAATACAGAAAGCTCTGAGTGAGAATGATAAAAACTAAATTCGGATAGCGAATGAGGCGAAGGAAAGAAATAATATTTTTCATCTCAACTCAATATTATTCCCAGTGACCGTTCAGTTTCAATACTTTCTCAATCACATCGCGTGCACAACCTTTGCCCCCTTTTAAAGGAGAAATATATTTGCAAAGTGTTACAATTTCCGACACAGCATCAGCGGGACAACATGGGAATCCTACTACGCTCATTACATCAAAGTCAGGCATATCATCTCCCATGTAAAGAACATCTTTAGCAGTCAGGTTATTGACAATCAGAAACTCTTCCATCCTTTCTGACTTGTTTTCCACTCCCATAAATACATCGCTTACACCTAATCTTTTTAGGCGGGAAGCTACACCTTCCGACTTTCCCCCCGATATAATACCCACTTTGTATCCTTTCTTTACAGCTAATTGCAAGGCATAACCATCTCTGATGTTCATAGTGCGTAACATCTCGCCCCGTTCGGGAATAAATAAAGAACCATCCGTCAGTACGCCGTCCACATCAAAGACAAATGCTTTGATATTTTTCATCTCTTGCAAAAAATGTGTATCAGCCATGTAGATATTTTGTTTTGAATTTCATCTGTCATGATGGAAAACAGAATACTTGATTATTTCTTAGACTGTGAAATATTTTTTGATAATAATTCATAAAGCTGTCTGAGTTTTTTTTCGTCTGCAAGATAATCTAAATGCTTTTGAATGGTGTGAGTATCATTTCTGCTTGCAGGACCTGTCTGCATATCTTTAGGAGAATGAGACTGAATTTTACGAACTGTTTCATTAATCAAAGGCAGTAACAGCCGGAATGATAAACCCTCTTTACTCATAATATCTTCTGCTGCCGTAAAGAGATAATTTGAAAAGTTATTGGCAAATATGGCGGCAACATGCAGCGCTAACCTTTTATGACCATCTGCTTCATGAACTTCATTACTTAATGATTCAGCCACTTCGGTAAGAATATGTTTTACTCTGGTATTGTCGGCTTCTATAAAAATCGGAATAGTTGAGAAGTCAATTGTAATATCTTTTGAAAATGATTGCAAGGGATAGAATACTCCATAGTTTTCTGATGATTGCTGTAACACTTCACAGGAAACACTGGCAGAAGTATGTGCAATAATTTTATCATTCAACCGGATAAGAGAAGCCGCTTTTTCAATTGCATCATCTTTCACACAAACAAAATATATATCTGCATTGGCTTTCAGCAGTAACAGATTGTCTATTGCTTCTGCTCCGGTAATGCACGCCAACTGTTCTGCATGAGAAATATTCTGTGAAAAAATCTGTGTTATTCTGTAGCCCGCTTGTTGTAAGTTAATAGCCAGATGAGAGCCAAGATTTCCGCTGCCAATAATGGCAATCTTATACTGCTGTTTCACTGCTTTTAGATTTTCTCTTCTTTTGCCAGATTCTGAAAATTGAAATTAAAAATCCGGCAATCATAATAATCGTTCCTAACCAGAGTAAATTAATTTGAGGGAACACAATTGCTTTTATAATGATGTAATCATTTTCAGGTTTTTCTTCTGCAACATCTATCTGCACTTTGTTTTCGTCGGGAATAATTCTGGTCAATCGGAATGTTAATCCCATATCGCCAATCTTATCAGTGAACTGGTCAACATGATTATCCTGTATAAAATAGATAGGCTCTACATCAAACTGATTCCCATTCATATCATACACTTTCAGTTTAGCGCCTACGGCTAAGTCACCATCCTTTATATCTACTTTGTCTGATTTTTCTATCCTCTCTATGCTTTCGAGTACTGCATAACTGTTGGAAGTAAAAATAGTATCTCCTTTACTTACGCTGTGCGGTCTGAATTTATTTTCATCCGGTATCTCGTCTTTAGTGCTGCGGTCGGGCACAGAGGTAACATGTGTGTAAACATCATGACCTAAATAGTGCTTTGTGTCCGGACTTGAAATCAATCCCATTTTCGGGTTAATCTGAGCGTTGGGGTACAAATAAAATCGCTCAAGCATCTTTCCTGTTACAGTATCCTTTCGCTCAAACAAAACTTTATAGTAGAAATTGGGAGCTGCCGCAGAGTCGCCAAGATAAGTTACAGTATAATTTCCTATATGCTCCACACTTCCTTTAGGTAAATACTGATTCTCGTTCAGCGCTTTATCTTTAAATGCTGAGCCATAATCAATACCGCGATAGTTGAATGAGATAGTATGTTTATTGGCTGAAGAAAAAAGAATTCCCACCACCATTAAACCAAAACCCAAATGCGCCACTGCAGGACCTGACACTTTCCATTTCCCCGAAAGAACGATTATAAAATAATACACATTGCCAACTACAGAGAATAAACCGGCGAACAGTAATGCGACATAAGTAGGGTAAGTTATGTTTCCTGTCCATGCGCTTATGGCTGTTACAACTACAGTGATGGCTGTTACAACTGATATTCTTTTCCAAAACTGTTTTACATCAGGTTTTCTGAACTTCATATAAAGTCCTGCTGTACTCAAGAGCGCTATAATAATTGCTATCGGAAGTTGCCAGCGGTTGAAGTGCTGAACTACATCTGTCGGAGGCGCTATGTTCGTTCCGAAAATTTTATTGTAAACCGGAATAGAAGTAGTGAAAGTAATCTGAATGGCAGAAAGCAGTAAAACGAGTGAACCGACAAAAATCCAGAACTCGCGTGAGTAGATGTTTTCTTCCTGTACAGGAGAAGGAATTTTTCTCCACCTGAACAACAAGAGAATTACAGGCGGCACAGAAACCGTTAACATATAAATAAGCAACTGACCGCTCATTCCTAAATCAGTAAATGCATGAACACTGGTATTGCCAAGCACTCCGCTTCTGGTAAGGAATGTAGAATAAAGAACAAGAATGAAAGTCAGAATGAAGAATACAAAAGTTATCCTGAGTGAATGTCCTGTTTTCTTAAAAGCAAGCAGTGTGTGAATACCGGCTACTAAGATAATCCAGGGAACGAGAGAAGTATTTTCCACCGGATCCCATGCCCAGTATCCTCCAAATGAAAGTGATTCGTAAGCCCATGCGCCGCCTAACATAATTCCTGCACCTAACACTGCTCCACTGAATAATGCCCATGGTAAAGCGCTATCCAGCCATCCCGTGAAGTCATTCTTCCAAAGCGCAGCTATTGCAAAAGCAAACGGAACAAGTGTGGAGGCAAAGCCCATAAACAGAACCGGCGGATGAATCACCATCCAGTAATTCTGTAACAGCGGGTTCAGTCCATTGCCGTCTTTTATAAATGATAAATAATCTGCTCGCTTAAACACAGGTGCATCAACCATGCTGTCGCGCAAAAGAATAAATGGAGTGCTGCCTATTTTTATATCTCCAATATAAATTCCAAGCAACATGGAAGCAAGAAATGCCTGCACTATCATGAACACCGTAAATACCGGAGCTTCCCACCGCTTTGAAGAAAAAATTAAGATAGCGCCCAACACCATATCCCAAAACATCCACAGAAGGAAACTACCCTCCTGCCCTTCCCAGAAGCAAGCGAGCAAGTATTTAGGCGGCAGGTTTAAGCTGGAATGTTCCCATGCATAGTGATATTCAAAACGGTGATTTTGAATAATGTAAAACAGCGCACCTACAATTGAAATTATTGCAACTGAATGGAAAGCAAAAAGAACTCTACCCATATTTCTCCACCGGGTAATTTCCTGTTCATTTTTCGATTGGGCTGAAATGAAATAAGATACAGCAGAAAAAACTGCTGCTATAAAAGCAACGATAACCGCAAGGTGACCTATTTGCCCGGGAAGGCGAAGTTCATTAGCAAATTCCATTTATGACTTCGCTTTAAACTCGGTTTCCTCATACTCTGTGGTATCGAGTTTATCATTTTTATATTTTGAAGGACACTTCATAAGAATATGAGAGCAATGAAATTCATCTCCATTCATTTTTCCTGTAATAACTATTTGTTCACTGCGTTCAAAGTCCTGAGGCTTTGCTCCGTTAAATACCACCTTGTTTACATTTCCATCTTTGTCCTGAACATAGAATGAAAAATAGTTAGCATTTTTTTCTGCATCGTAAACCATCTCTTTATCTTTTACTAACTGACCTAATACCTGAAATTCTTTATTGGTCTTTCCTTTGGCAGAAGTGAAAGTCTGATACTGAGAATAGTCGGCAGTCATACTGATAATAATACCTATTGAGGCGGCAATCAGAATCAAGCCAATAATATGTGTTTTCTTCATAAAGACTTAATATTCGAGCAGCAAATCTACTGTAAAAGGTTCGTAGTATCTAAAGATGATTTCCACTACTTTTTATCTGTTTCAAAATCAAGCGCTATAGAGTTCATGCAGTATCTTTTATGTGTTGGAGCGGGTCCATCATCGAATACATGACCGAGATGAGCGCCACATCGCCCGCATAGAACTTCTGTGCGAATCATTCCATAAGACTTATCAGTTATATACTTCGTGCTATTCTTCCCAAGCGATTCAAAGAAACTGGGCCATCCGCATGAACTTGCAAACCATGAATCGGAACGAAACAACGGATTACCACAAGCCGCACAATAGTAAGTACCAGTACCGGCAGCTTCCAGATATCTTCCTGTATGAGCATATTCCGTCTCTTTAAGTCGAGCAATGCGATAGACATCTTCACTCAATACTTTCCTCCACTCTGAATCAGGAAGATTTAATTCAGAAGTATCAGAATGGGAATAATATGGATTAACCGGATGCTGATGGTTAACTGTATTTTTCGTATTCATAATCTCACTCGATTTAATCTGACAATTGAAGTTGATTAAAACTAAAAGAGTCAATAGGAATATTCTAAAATTCACTTGAGTAATTTTAAAACTCAATTATTGTTTAACAATTAATCTAAGAAAACATTCCGTTTCTATAAATTTTGTAGAAAAAATACTGATGATATTAACAACCTGTGTTGAAAATATGTAACACATATAACGACAATCATACTGCAGAGACATTTATATTTATTATAAAATAATTCTAACGAAGATGTCATATAAAGAGAATATCAAGCTGTTACAAATGCTCGTACTTTCAATAATACTATCCGGAACAGTTTCACTTTCCACTGCCCAAACGGTAGAGTACGATGATCCGCTTTTCAGTTTTAAGATTCACGACAACCTGAAGTATGAAGTGTTACAGGGCTACCCGGTTTACCGTTCGGCAACCATATTTCTAAGCATCAAGAAAATTGACACTTACGATAATGCAGGTAAATATGCGGATGATCTGGAAAGTAAATTTCTGGATCAGGAGGATGTATATACCAGCAGAGGTATAGACACATTAGATGGATGGCCCATCATTCTTCTTATCCGAAAAGATGAAAGCAAGGAGGATGTATTTGTTCAGAAATTTTATCTTTTTGATGATGGCAAGATGGTGTACAATATCTCCATCTCAGGATATAAAAATGACGAAAGAGTGATTGGAGAGCATTTTCAGGTTACCAAAAGTAGTTTCAGGTTTACTACGCGGACAAAATACAAAGCAGGTATAGTATTAACGCTTCCAAAATTTATGAGCGATCAGAGTCTTGGTTTTTGGTCGCATCTCTACAATAAGGATGAGAAGATTGATATACCTATCTATGTAAATAAGCTGGATAATGTGAGCTACGCAAGTAGGGTGAAAGATGCCACGAAAGAGTTCAAGTCGTTGAAAGCCCCGAAATCTTTTCAGGATACCTTTACTGCCGGCGGAGCTAATGTGACAAAATTCAGCGCTACCTATACTAAGAAATTCAAAAATAACACCAGCGAGGAAAGGTCGGAGTATATGTATGTTATTGAACTTCCAAAGGGCGGTGTTACAGTTATATCCTATGAAGGCACACCCGGAGTAGCAGACATTATGAACAATCGTTTAGATCCGGTGGTACGGGCGCTTACCATAGAATAAAAAAGTGAAGTCAGGTAAAAGATTTGCTCTGTTACAGTAATTTCAAAGCTATTCTTTATTGAGGAATTGTAAGTGGCGCTCATTAGTTGAATATCCAAGTTCTATCTTTCAGGAATATACTTCTTTCTATAAACGCCAAAGACAAAATCACTTTGTTCTGATTTTAAATATTCATCTTCCATTGTAAACAATTTGTCTAAAATTAAATCTGTTTCGATGTTACTTTCAGAAAAATGATGCGCAATATCTTTCAGTAACAGCATTAATATATTTCCGCCGTAAGGTTTTTCTTCAAGCGACTCGTAGAACAGATTCAAACCCTTTAAAATATTTTCTGACTCCACACATTCGGACGGATCAGCCATTTTCATTCTCAGTAATCCGGGTCCGTAAACTTTATTCTTGTGGAAATTTACTCTGAATCTTTTCCTGAATTTCTTAGGAATAAATTGTAGCGCTTCATTAATCGCTTTAATTTGTTTGTTAGCAAATTGTAATCGGTTGGGTCCTACATATTCATTAATCAAAATCAAACCTGATGTCTTGAGAGTTTTATTAATTTTTTCACTTAGTAAAGATTCAACATTTCTGAAATGATGAAGAGCTGAATGAAATAATACCACATCATAATAATCATTCTCAAAATTAAACTCGCTTATATCAGATTTTACAAAGTGGATATTTTTCAATCCTAATTCTTTACTGATAGTTGCCGCTTCATTCAATGAAGTTTCAGAAATATCCACACAGGTAACTTCGCTAAAAACTGATTGCTTTGCAAAATATATTTCATGGCTGCAAGCTCCTGATCCCAATGAAAGCAGTTTCAAATCTTTTTGTCCTTTTAAGTATTTATTAAGGAAATATTCCTCATAGATAATTTTCTCATCTCCTGAAATAAGTTTGTTCCAGCGGCTCCTCACTTTAGGAATCATCCACCAGTTGGAAGCAATTCCCTTACTCTCATCAAAAGCGCTTTGTGTCCTTTTGCTTTCGCTCAGATTAAATTTTGAAGAAATAAATCCGAATCCCCGCTGCCGGAGTTTGCTGTATGTTTCAATAATATCATCCGGAGTAATTAAGCGCATTTTGTTTTCATCTTTGACAAAAGTAATCGAATAGAATAATACCGTTTTAGCTGACTGTTACAACTCAAAATAAGGTTTCAATCCACTACTTTTGTCTCAAATAATTTTATGTTACAGAAAAGTAAAGAAAAGAAAATTGCTACATTCAACCCAAGCGGCCAGGCGAGTAAAGGAAACAATTTATTCAGTTTGCCTTTTGATAAAGACGAGTCAGATATTATTATCCTGCCTGTTCCATGGGAAGTTACTGTTTCTTACAAACCGGGAACAGCAAAAGCCCCCGAAGCAGTTATGGATGCAAGTATGCAAATAGATTTATTTGATTCTGATGTTCCGGGTGCATGGAAAAGAGGTATTTATATGCTGCCTGTAAATCAAAATATAAAGAAAGAAAGTAAAAAACTCCGTCCTGTTGCTGCGAAAATTATTGATGAACTATATGAAGGGGAAGAAATTTCAAAAGACAAAGCACTGTCGAAGCAATTAAAGAAAATTAATGATGCAGGAGAAGCATTAAAAAATTGGGTGGCAAAAGAAGCTACACAACTGTTAAAACAAAACAAGTTAGTCGGACTGTTGGGTGGCGATCATAGCACGCCACTCGGATTGATGGAAGCAGTTTCAAAAATACATCCTGAATTTGGTGTGTTACATATTGATGCTCACTCTGATTTGCGCGACAGCTATGAGGGCTTTACTTATTCTCATGCTTCAATCATGTTCAACGCTCTGAAGATTTCACAGATAAAGAAATTAGTACAGGTAGGCATCAGAGATTTATGTGAAGAAGAAGTGAATGTAATAAACCAATCAAACGGAAGAGTAAAAACATTCTTCGACGCTCAAATGAAACGCGATCAGTTCAACGGTCAGTCGTGGAAAAATATCTGTGATAAAATTGTAACAGAACTTCCTCAGAAAGTTTATATCAGTTTTGATATTGACGGACTTGATCCTAAACTTTGCCCGAATACCGGAACGCCTGTTGCCGGCGGGTTAGAATTTGAACAGGCAGTTTTTCTGTTGATTAAAGTGGTAGAAAGTGGCAGAAAGATTATAGGATTTGATTTGAATGAAGTTTCACCCGGCAAAGATGAATGGGATGCAAATGTAGGTGCAAGGATGCTTTACAAACTATGCAACCTGATGGGGAAAAGTAATTCCTAACTCTGAAAAATTATTTGCAGAAATTGACAGTTTTAATTTGCTTTCACTTCACTCACTAATTTCTGGAGAGAAGCTTTAGCATCGCCAAAAAGCATTCTTGTTTTCGGCTCATAAAACAATTCGTTCTCGATACCGGCATATCCTGAAGCCATGCTTCGCTTCATCACTATCACATTCTGAGCATTGTCCACTTCCAATATCGGCATTCCGTAAATCGGGCTTTGCGGATTTTTCTTTGCAGCCGGATTTACCACATCATTAGCGCCGATAACTATTACTACATCTGTTGTAGGAAATTCATTATTGGCATCTTCCATTTCCAACAATTTTTCATAGGGAACATCTGATTCAGCCAACAATACATTCATGTGTCCGGGCATTCTTCCTGCCACCGGATGAATGGCATATTTTACCTCTACCCCCTTTTCCTGTAACAGCATTTCCAACTCATGACAAGTATGTTGTGCCTGTGCCACTGCCAATCCATAACCCGGTACTATCATTACTTTTTTAGAATAGCTCAAAAGCACTCCTGCATCTGTAACAGAGATTTCCTTAATAGAACCGTGAGCCGTTTCAGCGCCTGCTGCTCCTGTGCCAGCGCTGCCAAATGATCCGATAATCACATTCAGTAATGAGCGGTTCATAGCGTTACACATTAATACAGTCAGTATTGTTCCTGCCGAACCTACCAGAATACCGCCGGTAAGCATCACGGAGTTATCATAAATAAATCCGCCACAAGCTGCAGCTACTCCTGTAAATGAGTTGAGCAGAGAAATCACTACCGGCATATCCGCACCGCCAATCGGCATTACAAAACTGATTCCGTATAGCAGTAATAATACTGTGAAAACTAATAGCAAACTCATGTTTCCTTCGGGAAGAAAAGAAATGTATCCGCCAAAAATCAGCAGTACAACCAGTAAAACAATATTGATGTAAGAATGACCGGGCAGCGATTTATCTCTAATGTTTCCATTCAGTTTTCCGAACGCAATCATACTTCCTGAAAATGAAACACCGCCGATTAGCAGTCCTGCAATTATTACAGTATGTTTCAGCACATCAGCTTCAGCGCCGTGGAGAATATGATGATACTCCACTATGGAAATAATAGCAGCACAAGCTCCTCCCATTCCATTGAACAAAGAAACCATCTGCGGCATAGCAGTCATCTTCACTTTCTTTGCAACTACCACTCCTATTATAGTTCCTATTATCAGTCCACTGAAAATCCATCCGTAGTTTCCGAGCTTGCTGCCATCGGGTTCCTGATAAAGAAAAATAGTGGTGAGAATAGCCAGCGTCATTCCGGCTGCTGCTACAAGATTTCCGCGCCTTGCCGAATCAGGATGACTCAGCATTTTTAATCCGAAAATAAATGTAACGGAAGCGAGTATATAACTGAGCCAAAGATATTGTTGTTGTATTTCCATTCTATCAAATTTGAGTATCGTATTGGATGCTCTGCTTAAAGATTGTTGTTGTTAATGAATTTATTTTTTCTTTTTCTTACTGAACATTTCCAACATTCTGTCTGTAACTACAAATCCGCCTACTACATTGAGTGTTCCGAGTATAACCGCAAAGAATCCTAAAATTATAGCAAGGTAATTATCCGGTTCGGCGCTACCCATTACTATTATTGCACCAATGATAACCACTCCGTGAATAGCATTAGCGCCGGACATCAGCGGCGTATGTAACACAGACGGCACATGAGAAATTATTTCTATTCCTAATAAAACAGAAAGTATTACAATGAACACTATGTCTTTATTCAGGAAAAGAAAATCAAGGATATTAAGTTCTACCATTACTTAAGTGGTTTGTTTATTTAAAGTTTCTTTTACTCTCTCATTCATCACCTCTTTGTGGTGTGTTACACAGGTACCTTTTACAATATCATCTTCAAAATTCAGATTCAGGTTTCCTTCTTTATCAATTATCAGTTTCAGGAAATTGAAAACATTTTTACCAAACATTTTACTCGCATCGGCAGGTACAGTTGACGGCAGATAAGAGTTGCCGATGATTGTAACACCTTTATGAGTGATTGTTTCATTATTCTTTGTCAGTTCACAGTTTCCGCCGGTTGAAGCAGCAAGGTCAACTATCACTGAACCTGCTTTCATCGCCTCCACTGTTGCAGCAGGAATCAGAACCGGCGCTTTTCTGCCTGGTATCTGAGCCGTACAAATAATTACATTAGACTTAGCGGCAGATTCAAAAATTTTCTGTTTCTGTTTTTCAAGATATTCCTTCGACTGTTCAACGGCATAACCGCCTGCCGCAGCAGAATCAGCAGCGCCTTCTACTTCTACGAATTTTGCTCCTAATGATTTTACTTCTTCTTTCACAGCCGAACGGGTGTCAAATGCCTCCACTACTGCTCCTAATCTTTTTGCGGTAGCTATTGCCTGTAATCCGGCAACACCTGCACCGAGAACTAAAACTTTTGCAGGAGTAATACTACCGGCAGCAGTCATAAACATGGGAAAAAACTTTGGCAATGTAGCAGCAGCAAGTAGTACCGCCTTATATCCTGCCACTGTAGCCTGTGAAGAAAGAATATCCATTGACTGAGCACGGGTAGTACGAGGCACCATATCCATACTGAAACTTGTGATTCCTTTCTCAAGATAAGCCAGCACTAACTCCTTGTTAAACAACGGCTGATAAACACAAAGCGCTACTGTTCCTTCACTCATCTTACCTATATCTTCTTTTGCAAAAGGGTTAATCCGGGCTATCAGATTGGCTGACTGAAAAATGTCATCCTTTGTTGTGATAGCTGCACCCGCAGTTTTATAATCTTCATCAGTAAACATGGAGGAATTGCCGGCACCGGATTCCACTTTCACATTTACTTTCATTTTCACCAACTGACCAACCACTTCAGGCAACATAACCACTCTACGGTCATCAGCGGGTTCTGATAATATTCCTATTGTCATCGCTTGAATTTAAAGCGGTGCAAAAGTATTCAAAAAACAAGAGGAATTAGAGATGATAATACTCATATAGGTATAAAATTTCCAAATCGAGACGGTATCATATTTATAAACTATGTTTTCCCTCTCCATGTAGCCCTTCTCAGAGGACTTTACGGTGTTACATTGATTGAAGAATTGAAGAATTGAAAATTTGAAGATTGACAATGTTGTTATCCCTTGGGTGCATACCAAATTGTCGCTTACATAAGAAAGTGGGATATTTGCAAAAAAAAC
>CAYRJA010000057.1:0-19763 GCA_964424455.1 uncultured Bifidobacteriaceae bacterium | reverse complement strand
TTTTTCTTTTATACTTACCTGCCTTTACTTGTAGTTTTCATGCAACAATACCAATACTAATTGCCGAATGAAGAATTATCAGCTACAAATTAAGAAGAGTACAATCCGGATTTGTAATTCGCAAAGATCATTTCTTCTTTCCGTAAATTCTGAATAAAATATATCCGATTCCCGGAATAATGATGAAAGCAAACCGGAACCATGTTTGTGTATGAATATAATCCGGATGCGAAACAAGAATAATTATCAATCCAGCTACTAATAATATCATCAGCCATACAAAAATTTTTGCCCAAACGGTTTCATAAAATGTTTTCTTTTGAGTGATGGTATGAGACAAACGATGATTCTCTGTTTATGATACTGCTCCCTGCTGACTTTGCACTTCTATGTTCAATTGTTGAACTGCTTCAATAAAACTGTTTTTAAATTGTTGAAACGCTGCATCATTTTTCTGGTTGGTAATCTGCCATGCTCCACCGCTGCGGAATTTTATTCTCAGATATTCATATTCCTGTAAACTGCGGTTCATGTCTTTCCCATTTTTGAAAGAAGCAACTTCTTCCCATTTATGAAATTGAATTTTATCACGCTTCCCAATTAACGGGATCATTGTCCTCACCTTTTTAGACACTCCATCATTATTCAGGATAAATTCTCCTTCACCTGCAAATAATCCCATAGTAAAGATTATTACTCCCATGAATACAGCCATGCTCAACCATACTCCTGCCCCCAGCATAATCAACGCCAGCATGATGGTCATTCCGGCCATAGTCATTATATAAACCAGCAGGAACAGGGAAGGAAGGGTGTGTGTCTTGGTTTTATACCTGATTTCCTGTATCATGAGAAGTAAATTTAACTAAAAAGGCGAAGCATCAATGCCTCGCCTTTGGAAATAATAACTGCTTAACTAATCCGTTTCTGTTAAGTGGTCGTTTCAAGTTTTCGTGAAGAGTGTGATTTAAAGTTGCGGGTTGGAGCAAATTCGCCAAGTTTATGACCCACCATGTTTTCAGTTACATAAATCGGAATAAATTTATTTCCATTATGAACAGCAAATGTATGCCCCACAAACTCAGGAGTAATAGTACTGCGGCGCGACCATGTTTTTACCACCGTTTTTTTGTTCGCTGCATTCAGCACATCTACCTTCTTCTGTAAATTGTGGTCAACATAAGGACCTTTCTTAATTGAACGACTCATGAATTAATTATTAATAGTTTAGTTTTTCTTCTTTCTTCTGCTGATGATGAATTTACTGGAAGGATTCTTCGGGTGACGTGTTTTCAATCCTTTTGAGTAAACATTAGTTCTTGAACGCGGTTGTCCGCCGGAAGCTTTTCCTTCTCCACCACCCATCGGATGATCTACAGGGTTCATTGCCACACCGCGGTTGCGGGGACGGATTCCTTTCCACCGGTTAGCACCTGCTTTGCCTTTTACTTCCAGACTGTGATCCTGATTAGATGCAGAACCAATAGTGGCAAGACAAGAAAGTAATACACGGCGAACTTCGCTTGAAGGCAATTTGATAACTGCAAAATTATTTTCCTTAGCTGAAAGCTGTGCAGAGGATCCGGCGCTTCTTGCGATAACTGCACCCTGTCCCGGACGCATTTCAATATTGTGAATGATAGTTCCCAGTGGAATATCCTTGAGGTAAAGTGCATTACCCACTTCAGGGGCAACTCCTTCACCGCTAACTACTTTTGTTCCTACCTGTAAGCCACTTGGAGCAAGAATGTAGCGCTTTTCACCATCTGCATAGTGTAATAATGCGATGAATGCAGAGCGGTTCGGATCGTACTCAACTGTTTTTACTGTAGCTGGGATACCGTGCTTGTTTCTTTTAAAATCAATAACTCTATACATCTGCTTATGACCGCCTCCAATGTAGCGCATCGAACGGTGACCTTTGTTATTTCTACCTCCGGACTTATTCCCTGAAGCAAGCAAACTCTTTTCCGGTTTCGAAGCGGTAATTTCAGAGTAAGCATTCCCGATTTTAAAGCGGGTGCCGGGAGTGACTGGTTTAAATTTTTTAACTGGCATAATTCTAAATTAGAAAGAAGAAAGAAGAAATGAGGTAACAGAAATAACTGAAAAGGATTTTTGTTTTCCACTATTAGTATTACTCATTTCCAATCTCATTTTAAATGTTTGTGTATTAAATGTTTGCGTAAAAATCAATAGTATCTCCGGCTTTCAGTGTTACAATTGCTTTTTTCATGTAACCTTTCTGACCTTTTGCAATACCGGTTTTAGTGTAGCGTTGTTTAAACTTGCCCGGCATAATAAGTGTATCTACCGATTTAACAGTAACACCATACATCTTCTCCACCGCCTGCCGGATTTGGATTTTGTTTGCTTCGGGCGCTACAACAAAACCAAATTTGTTCAGCTTAGTACCCAGAGCCGCTCCTTTTTCAGAGATAAGCGGACGGATTAATATTTCTGCGTGTGCCATATTCTTTATCTTTTATTTTCCCTCTAATCCTTTTAGTGAGCTCTCTGTAAAAACCAAGGTATTTGCATTCATTACTTCATAAGTGTTCAGGTTGCCGGGAGCTGTAACATTCAGTTTAGCAATATTCCGGGTTGCACGTTTGATATTTTCATCTGCATGAGTAACCAATAAGGTTTTCTTTGTACTCAATCCTAATGCTTTTAGAATATTGTAACAGTCTTTTGTCTTTGCACTTTCAAGGGTAAAGTCTTCTACCACTGCAATATTGTTGGCTTTTGCCTTTGCAGACAGTGCGGAAGTACGAGCCAGTTCTTTCACTTTGGCATTCAGCTTAAAGCTGTAATCTCTTGGCTTGGGACCAAACACTCTACCGCCTCCTGTAAAGTGAGGCGCTTTAATGCTTCCTTTACGCGAGCCGCCAGTACCTTTCTGGCGATGAAGTTTGCGGGTAGAGCCGCTTACTTCCGATTTCTCTTTTGACTTATGTGTTCCCTGCCGCTGATTAGCGAGGTAATGTTTTACGGCAAGATAGATGGCATGCTCATTGGGTTCTATTCCAAAAATAGCGTCAGGAAGTGTTACACTTTTACCACTCTTGCTTCCGTCTGTTTTTAAAACTTCTACTTTCATTTTTAAAGTATTTTCTTTCTTTACTTTTCCTCAGAAGAGGTTAAGCATTCTCTATTATTAAGTAAGATCCTTTTGCACCCGGCACATTCCCATGAACAACAATCAGGTTTTTATCTGCAAATACTTTCAGCACTTTCAGATTTTTGACCCTTACACGGTCGTTACCTTTTCGCCCCGCCATACGCATACCTTTCATTACACGCGATGCATCAGAAGAGTTACCGAGAGAGCCTGGTGCACGCATACGGTCATGCTGACCATGTGACTGTGAACCCACGCCACTGAATCCATGACGCTTTACCACGCCCTGAAAACCACGACCTTTGGTTTGCCCGATTACATTTACTGTTTCGCCTTCGGCAAAAATATCTGCCGATACAACATCACCGATATTTTTCTCTAATGCATAGTCGCGAAATTCAATTACTCTACGCTTAGGAGCAGTGTTAGCTTTTGTAAAATGACCTTTCAGCGCCTTAGTGGTTGATTTTTCACTCTTAGCATCATAGCCAAGTTGTACGGCGCTATAGCCGTCGGTTTCACTGGTCTTGACTTGTGTTACAACACAAGGACCTGCCTCAATAACCGTACAAGGAATATTTTTTCCCTGCGGATCGAAGATGCTGGTCATCCCTACTTTTTTTCCTATTATTCCCTTCATGCTGTTGAACTACTTTTGTTTTAAAATTGGTCCTTTTATCCTTTAATGCTGATTTCTACCCCGCTAGGTAATTCCAATTTACTCAGCGCATCCACTGTTTTGGATGATGAGGTATAGATATCCAACAATCTTTTATAAGTGCTCATTTGAAACTGGTCACGCGCTTTCTTATTCACGTGAGGTGATTTTAAAACTGTGATGATTTTTGTTTCTGTAGGCAGCGGAATGGGCCCGGCTACCACAGCTCCCGTATTTCGTACGGTTTTCACAATTTTCTCACAACTTTTATCTACAAGGTTGTGGTCGTAAGAAAGCAATTTGATTCTAATCTTTTGTGCCATAATTTTCAATGAACTTTTTAAAAAGGGACGGCAAAGATAACGGGCAATTTCAATTCTACAAGGGGAAAAGAATAAAAAATTTAAGATTTATTTCAACCTTTCTTTTAAGTCCATCCGGAATTTGCGGGCAACATCTTTTGCAATATCATAACCTGCATCTGCATGACGGATTATTCCCATCGCAGGATCGTTATTCAGTACTCTTTTCAACCGGCGAGCCGCATCGTCTGTTCCATCGGCAACAATGACCATTCCCGCATGAATGGAATATCCGATTCCTACTCCGCCGCCATGATGAAGCGAAATCCAGCTTGCTCCGCCTGCGGTGTTAATGAGTGCGTTCAATACAGGCCAGTCTGCAATTGCATCACTGCCGTCCAGCATAGCTTCTGTTTCGCGGTTGGGGGAAGCCACTGAGCCGGTATCCAGATGGTCGCGACCAATAACTATTGGCGCTTTTACTTTTCCTGTTTTTACCAACTCATTAAAAGCAAGTCCTGCTTTTTCTCTTTCGCCCATACCCAGCCAGCAGATGCGTGCGGGCAATCCCTGAAATGCGATTTTTTCTTTTGCCATTCTCAGCCAGCGGGCTAATCCTTTGTTCTCCGGAAATAATTTTAGCAATGCTTCATCTGTAGCATAAATATCATTCGGGTCGCCGGAGAGCGCTACCCATCGGAACGGACCTTTGCCTTCGCAAAACAGCGGACGGATGTATTCAGGAACAAAGCCCGGAAAATTAAAAGCGTTTTTTACTCCATTGGCAAAAGCCTGTCCGCGAAGATTATTTCCATAATCAAATGTTACAGCGCCGCGTTTCTGCAATTCAATCATCAACTGAACATGATGCGACATAGTATTCATTGACCGGTGGATGTATTCTTCCGGATTTTGTTCACGGAGAACCTTTGCCTGTGTTACAGTCAGCCCTTCGGGGTAGTAACCATTCAGTTCGTCATGAGCAGAAGTCTGGTCAGTCAGTGTGTCAGGAATGATATTTCTTTCCAACAATCGTTTCAGTAAGTCCACCACATTGCAAACTACTCCGATAGAAACCGCTTCTCCTTTTTCTTTTGAAGCTAATGCCCATTCAATTCCTTCATCAATATCCGAAGTCATTTTGTCAAGATAACGGGTGTCTATTCTTTTCTGTATTCTGCTTTTCTCCATTTCCGCTGCAAGACAAACACCTTCATTCATTGTAACAGCCAATGGCTGAGCGCCGCCCATTCCTCCCAGTCCTGCTGTAACAGTCAGTTTTCCTTTCAGTGAACCCTTGAAATGTTTTGAAGCAAGCGACAGAAATGTTTCGTAAGTTCCCTGCACGATTCCCTGCGATGCAATGTAAATCCATGAACCGGCGGTCATTTGTCCGTACATGGTTAATCCCTTTGCTTCCAATTCACGGAACTTTTCCCATGTAGCCCAGTGCGGAACGAGCATTGAGTTGGAAATAATAACGCGTGGTGCATCTTTATGTGTCGGCAAAATTCCAACCGGCTTTCCTGATTGCACCAGCAATGTTTCATCTTCGTTCAAATCACGAAGCGCTTTAACTATTAAGTCAAAACATTCCCAGTTGCGTGCAGCTTTTCCGGTTCCGCCATACACAATCAGCTCGTCCGGCTTTTCTGCTACCTCAGGATCCAAATTATTATATAACATTCTCAATGCAGCTTCCTGAATCCATCCTTTGCAGGAAAGAGTAGTGCCGATGGGCGATTTCAGATTTTTGTGAGTGATAACAGCAGACATAAGCATTTATTTTTAGCAGGTTCAAAGTTAGTATTTGAACAGAGTTTTTGCGCTTCACATAAAATGTGAAGCCAATAAATTCCTGAAGAAAAATTTGTTGCAGAATTATTTTAGTAAGGTTACTGTAAAAGTAGTGCCTTCATCCACCCTACTCACGAATGTGATTTTTCCGTTAAGTAATTCCACATATCGTTTTACGATATTCAGCCCGAGACCTGTGCCCTGATAGTTCCCGGCATTGCCGGCACGGAAAAATTTAGTGAACAGATATTTCTGTTCTGACTCAGGAATACCAATGCCCGAATCTTTTACAGTGATTTCCAGTTTATCGTTATTGTTTTCTGCTGAAACAAGAATTTCTTTTTCTTCCGGAGAATATTTTATTGCATTAGAAAGAAGGTTGAACAAAATATTACGGAGTATTTTTTTGTCCTGAATAATTGTTTTATTCCCATTTGAGGATAATTTAATTTCCTGCCCCGGCTTCAGCATCGAATGAATGTCTTCTGCTATATCATTCAACAATTCTTTTATATCAAACTCCTCTTTAGTTGTGGTTACTTTTCCTTGTTCCAATCTGTCAAGTGAGAGAAAGTCATCTAATATTTCAGTCAGATTTTTTACTGAAGATTTTATTCTCTCAATATGACGTTGCCGCTTTTCCTTATGCTCTTCTTTTGAATATTGTTCGATTAATGAAATGCTTGATAAAACTGCACTCAGCGGGGTTCTGAATTCATGCGAAGCCATAGACACAAAACGCGATTTCATTTCATTCAACTCTTTCTCGCGCTCCAGAGAATGAGTGAGTTCAAGAGTACGCTCTTTTACCTTAGACTCCAGTTCTTCATTCAGTTCCAGCATCTTTTGCTCGGTTTTCTTACGCTCACTGATATCAGTAATAAATGCAACACCAAACATTTCATCATTGAAACTGTAATATCCCAGCCCAATCTCTACAGGGAAAGTGCTCCCGTTTTTTTTTCGAGCTGTTAAATCTCTTCCTGCCCCCATCGGGCGGGCTTTGGGCTTATGAAAATATCCTTCTCTGTCCGTAGCATGTTTGTGGCGTGAATCTTCAGGTACCAGAATTTCAAGTGTCTTACCCATTAATTCATCATTCGTATAACCAAATAACTTTTCTACGCTTGGATTAGCTAATTCAATGATTCCTCTCCGGTTGACCACCAGGATGGAGATGGTGGCATACTGGAATAGCGCCTCAAACGCAACCTTACTATCAAATTTTACTGCTTCTGTTTTCATAAACTGAAATGCAATTTAGTTAAAAGCGAGTAGATAATGAAAACAGGTTAGGGTAGAATTTGAATTGAATTGACGAAAATACAAATGGATATGAAATAAGGTTAGACCCTTTCACATTTACTAATATCAAAAGTTTTTTTTACACCTCGAATATCACTTATCTTGTAATAGTTATTTCAGGAGAGGTATTGATATAAACATCGCCCTCTGTATAAATGTCAATAAAATAAGTTCCCGGTTCAGTAAACACACTATTGAAACTCACATAATCCCATTCGGGTTGAATATCAACAGTAAAACTCTTGTAAGCATTAGTCGTTTCGCTGCCTTTATAAATTGATACTACTAACTTATTGGTTTTAAATGGCAGTTCATCATTAGATAAGTACACCTTTACCTTTACGCTTCCTGAATTAAGATGAAATTCTGTTTGCTCATTGAGTGGCTTATTTTCTGAATCTAATTCAGTACAGAATTTTATCTCACTAAGCTCGTAATAATAAGTATCCACTTCTTCATCGTCGGATGAATTACTGCCGCTATTATTAGTGGTATTATTACCTGTATCTTTCCCTTTAACATTTATCTGAAAGTAACTGCGTGCCTGCTCTTTACCGCCTTTATGAATGGATGCTATATATTTTCCTGCTTCAGTAAATTTATAGTCATAGACAATCCACTTTTTCCCCTCTTTCGGTGTCAGCGGTATTGTTTCATAAGCAGAGTATTTTCCATTGTTATCCCAATCTTTGTCAATATACAGATACCATGTTTCGCTGGCAGATAAATAATTTGGTTGGTTGTACAAAATATAAATATATCCTCCTGATGGATTTATATCCCATTCTGAATAGATATCAATCGGGTTTCCATCACTGCTGTAATCGCTGCAAAGCACTACCTTTTGTGCATAAGCGCCTACAGAGAAAAAAGAAATAAATAATATTGAGAAAAATATTTTTGTAAAGCGTTTCATAATTGTGGATTTTACATACTAAGAACGCAAATAAAATATTAATTACCGAATTTTTTCTACAAATAATATCAACTGATAGATATTTAATCAGCGGACTGGAATAAGTAGAATATCTCGTTTTCGCAAAATACCGGGTTCGCGAAAAGTGTAACTCCAATTCGGATAAATTACCTTTACCGCCTCAATGAAAAAAGTTTTAATACTGGCTTACGATTTTCCTCCGTATGTTTCAGTAGGTGCTTTGCGCCCTTATAGTTGGTATCGCTACCTAAAAGAATATGGTGTTGAACCAATTGTAATTACTAGACAATGGGATAATAAACATGGCAATGCATTAGACTATATGGAAGCAAGTGCAACCAATGAAACTATTGTTGAAGATACAGAATACGGAACGATAATCAGAACACCATATAAACCATCCTGGAGTAACCGACTTTATTTAAAGTATGGAGAAAAAAGATTTCGATTACTTCGTAAAGTATTAACTGCCTTTGATGAGATTCGACAGTTTATTTATCCTTCCGGTCCCAAAAAAGAGCTATACTTTGCTGCAAAAGACTACCTAAAGAGAAATAAAGCAGATGTGATAATCACATCAGGAGAACCTTTTATATTATTTGTTTTCGCAAACAGATTGAGTCAAAAATTTCAAACTCCCTGGATAGCAGACTACCGGGATACATGGAGTCAAAATAAAGATAGAGTAAAAGGTATAGCGAAGCGAATACACTCTTTTATAGAGAAAAGAACTTTAAAAGGCGCTGCTTCCGCCATAACAGTTTCACAGTTCTGTGTTGAACAAATACAAACTAATGTCACTAATATTCCATTTCATATATTAATTAATGGCTATAATCCTGAAGTACTAAAAACAGTAGCTGCAATTCCACAAGAAAACGACAAAATGTGGATTGGTTTTGCTGGTACAATCTATAACTGGCATCCATGGAAAAATTTTCTTCGGGTTTTTAGTGTATGGAAACAAAACAATCCAGAAAGCAGTATAGAAATCCATTTTTATGGAATTAATATTTCAGAGGAAATGATAAGTTTTATTGAAAATGAAACTCCATCTATCAAGGCATCAATTTTTATTTATCCCAAAATGCTGAATAAAGACTTGATGTCGGTTTTAAAGAAATGCAATCTCTTGCTTTTGTTTAATGACTATTCAATTCTCGGTACTAAAATATTTGATTACATGGCACTGCAAAGACAAATTATTTTGTGTTATGATAAGGATGCTGAAGCGCTTGCTTTAAAAGAAAAGTATTATAGTGTTGAAGAGTTTTCAGATTGCAGTAACCGCCTCCAGGCAGAAACAATTGAAGCGACCAATAGTGGTATTGTTGTAAGAGATAATCAACATCTTTTTGAAGTGCTCGATAAGTTGTGGAAGGAGTTTAAAGAGGATGGAAAGATTGCATGTAATTCTACCGGAACAGAAAGATATTCAAGAAAAATACAGACAGAAAAACTGGCTCAGATAATACAGCAGTTAAGATAAAAAAAGCTGCCAGTTGATTACATGTAATAGTTTAGTTCTCTATAATTTTTCTCTTATTGCTTCAGCAGTCTTTGCTAATTCTTCATTGCTGATTTTCAGTTTATGGCTGAAGTTTATATCGCTGACGCTGTTTATGGGAATCAGATGAATATGTGCATGAGGAACTTCTAATCCAACCACTGCCACTCCTATGCGCTTGCAGGGTATTGTCTGCTCAATTGCCTTAGCGATTTTTTTAGCAAACACCATCATACCTGCCAGATATTCATCTTCCAAATCAAAAATATAGTCAATCTCTTTTTTCGGAATAACCAATGTATGTCCTTTCGCTACCGGCATAATATCAAGAAATGCAAAATAGTTTTCGTCTTCTACAATTTTGTAACTGGGAATTTCACCTGCTATAATTTTTGAAAAGATAGTTGACATAGTTATTAGGTTAGTTAGAAGAACAGAAACTGTAACAGATATTAAATTGTTACTTAATATACTGTTATCAACTGCTGCTATATAGTTATAGAAAGAACTTCAAGTTTCATTAATCCGGAAGGCACTTGAATTTCAGCTACGTCTCCTACTGCCTTGCCCAGCAATCCTTTGCCGATTGGAGATGAAACAGAGAGTTTTCCGTTTTTCAGATCGGCTTCTCTTTCCGAAACTAAAGTAAATATCAGTGTTTGCTTGTTATTCAGGTTCTTCAGTTTCACTTTTGACATAATCGTCACTTTGGAAGTATCAAATTTGCTTTTGTCCAATATCCGGGCATTGGAGAGTATAGTTTCAAGCTGGTTAATTTTCATCTCCAGCATACCCTGTGCATCTTTGGCTGCATCATATTCTGCATTCTCCGAAAGATCTCCTTTCTCTCTTGCTTCCTGAATGGCTCTGGCAATTTCCTTTCTGCCATTAGTTTTTAAGTCGTTCAATTCTTTCTTCAGGTTTTCCAATCCTTCTTCACTAAAATATTGTACATCTGCCATAATAAATCGGTTATGTGATTTTGAAAAAAATGAGAACGCCTCTTTTCAGAAGCGTTCTCAACAGAAAAATTTTAAGTAGCTAATTTACAAATTTATTCTTGTCCCAATAGTGTGGGTGCCGCTGAATGGGTTGCTGGTTCTGTATGAATAATCCAATCCTACGGTGGGTCCATTTTTCTTTAACGGGAAAAGAACTGTAACACCGCCCGCCAGTCCTGTGATGGCATTAACCCGGTTAGCCGTACTCATTAAGTCCTTTTCGTAGTTGTATCCGCCACGAATCATGAATTGTTCTTTAAGCGAGTATTCCAATCCACCTCCGATTTTATCTTGTGAAAAGGAATTGGAAGTGAAGTTAGCTGCTATCGTAATACGATGTAGTTTCTGTTTGTTCTCCATTTGTTTACCAAAATGAAAATCATAGGAGCCGCCGATATTAAGTAGTGATGGAAGTTCAAACTGAAGTGAACGACTTTCCACGGTAAGGTCATAAGTGTTGTTTGGCGCCTGATTCTTGAAAGAAAGTGCGTCACCACTGAAGTGCATCGGTGTTCCAATATTTCTTAATGCGATACCAAATTTTATTCTTTCAGGATCTTTCTTATCCCCTGTCATGTACTGTACTCCTGCATCTATTGAAAATCCCTGTGCTTTTACATCAGTAAGTCCTTCAGATATTCCGCGGAATACAATACCGCCGTAAATACTGTTTGAAAATTTTTTGGCATAAGCAAGTGCAATATTCAAAAACTGCGGATTGTAAGTACCAATACCTCCTTCAGGGACATCCACTGTTGTAACAGGTATATCTCCGAAACCTATTGCTACCACATCAAATCCAATAGCGCCTCCGTTCTTCCCTACTGCCTGAGAGAAACCAAATGCGTTTATGGTAATATCTGTACCCACTAAATATTTTGAATGTGCAAAAAGTATTTCAGTCTTAGGAGTAAATGCAATTCCTGCAGGGTTCAGATTAATTGCTTCAAGTCCTCTTACTGAAGCTGTATTCAAACCATGCCACCCTGAACTTCTTGCCCATGGATTAATCAACAATTCCGGAGCGCCTGCCTGACCAGCCCTGTCTTTGTTCCCAGCCAAAAGCTGTGTGGCGCTCATCAGCACTACGAGGCAACCATATAGAATTTTTTTCATCATTATCAGTTTAAGATTTCTCTATTAAAAATTAAAAGCTACTTAAATCAACAGGACGCATTACGCCAAACCATTTCAACACTTTTTCTCCAATACCTTCTGCATTAATGTGTATCAGATAAACACCGCTTGCAATCGGAACGCCTACATTATTTTTTAAATCCCAATCTGTGTAAGTGTTTGTATTGTCATCACGGGTAATTTTTCTTACTAATGTTCCATCAAGCGAGAAAATAGAAATAGTACACTTCTGTGGCAGATTGATAAACTTAACCCTGCTGTCTAACTGATTGGTTTCGTAAGGAGAATAGGCATAGTAAGGATTAGGAACAATGCCTATAGTATCCAACGCTGTTTTAGCTACAGTTATATCCTCTTTTGTTGCTGCTATATCAGAAGTAGAGAAATTGTAACGAGGGTAAAAATTGTTTTTGTTTACATCGGTCACATATTTCTGATAGGGTTTGTTAACACGGATTTTGATAGTAGTTTCTGTTGGAATCAACCCGTCTGAAAAGGATTTTAATTTGTACCCATTCGTCAGCATGGGAATAGAAGTCCATGTTGCTAATTTGTAAACATTTCTGCCTGAGTTTTGGTCAATTTCACCCGAAGACCCTACCGGTTTTAATAATGTTCTGAAATCAGCGCCTTCATTATAAGTGCTGCGCATGATATAAATGAAATGTCTGCCTCCTATATCACCATTCCCTGAAGGAGAAAAGAAGGTAGATGTAGGATTCCAAATTAAATCATTGCCATTATTCTCAATATCTCTCGAGTTTTCCGCAAACATTATATTCAGCCGTCTTCCTGTTTCGGGTTCTATTGCATACCCGGGGAAATAAGAATATCCTACATCGCTCGGATCGCTGGAGTAGTAATATCCTCCACTGTTGTTCAGGTAAAGAGATGGATGCTGGCGAAGTGCGCACTTGGCAACATTTCCTTCTGTCAGCACTTTGTCTGTTCCTGATTCAACTACCGGACAACGGCTCCACTTTGATTTATCCGGTGTGAAAACAATATCTACACTGATTAAACTGTCTAATTTATTGAAAGTACCCTGAGCCGCCTGATCATACCATGCAGGACTGTATGTAGTATAAATATATTTCGGATCACCTGAACCGCACATCCTGTAAGGACCCCATGTTCTGCCTACTATATTTTCATAGAATTCTTCATTGTCGTATCCAGTTCCTGATCCCGTAATGTCTGGGAAAAGTTTTTTACTTGCATCTGTTGAAACAACTGTTCCGCAACGAATCCAATTAAGATAACTCTCTCCTTCCTGATCTGCCACTCCCGATAACCATTTATTCAATGGATCAGCATAAGTAAGGGAAGAACCAATCAAGCCATTATGGTCTTCTGAAGAGTTACTTCCCGGATTTCTTACCTGATTAATGTAAACCGACAATCCCCAGTCAGGAATCACCTGCTCATTACCTACTGAAATTGTGCTTTCAGAGAAGATGGTGTCTGAAGTGTTTTCATTTCTCAAATACCACATTGAGGAACCGGACATTGCTTTTTCGTTGGTTGTTCCGTTTGGGGTAGTATCTCTGATAACCAATTCAAATTCACCTGAGGGTACGCTCTTGGGATCAAATACTTTTATTTTAGCCGGTCCATTCCCTTTTTCATAAGTCGGATGATATGCATAAACATTTTTCAGAATATCATTAACTGACTGTTGTGTAAGGTCTAACCAGTTTCCGTCATTCCCTTTTCCTTCCTGTCGTGTAATCATCGGACCGGAACCATAATCTGAGTTTAAAACCATTCCCGAATTTTCCGGAGCCGGTTTATGAGGGATAACGGTATAAATTCTTATATTTTTTCTTCCGGCGAGGTAAGGTTTCTTCTTAATAAAAGTTGTCAGTCCTGTATTCTTGTTAATCATGGTGTCAACACTACCATTGTAAGCATAAGAAAGTACAAGGAAATAATATTTCTTAAAGTTAACCATGCGCTTGTCTCCGGTTGCAAACTCATCATTCGTTAGTTCAAAAGTGTGGATGATACCAGTATTTGTTGCATTTACTTTTACCACAGGCACATCTGCTTCCATAGTTGGATCGTACTCATAATTGATGAGCTTGATTGCATCATCTTTTATATCGCACTGCATTACTTCTCTGGCTTTAGACGGGTCATAAAGTTCTTGTACGCTTACGGTTGGAGAAGCTAATTGGAATACCTGATAACCCTGAAATTTATAATATGGGTCATCTACTCCCTGTGCAAGAAGAACCGGATCATAGTCGTTGTATCCTTCCACTTTTGAATTATTCGTATTAACAAAGGCAAATGTGGCTTTCTTGTCTAACTCAGTTATTTTCATGTCAGGAGCATTAGGTCCGTCAAGAATTTTAAAACAGGAATTGAACAGCGCCTGCGCCTTGTCATCAGCTTTCTGTAACAAACTGAAACTCGGACAAGGATAAGTTCCGACCGGAGGTCTTACCCAAACTGCACCGATGATAATTTCATTGGTTGCGCCCGGCAATAATCTGAAAGGTCCTGATGCCTGAATGATTCTTTTATCCTGTGTAATAGGATTGTTTTCCGCACATTCACTCCATGCGGGCTTAGGTTGATCTGGTGAATCAGGGAAAACAAAGTTTGTTTTTACAGATCCGCCATAACCGGTTCCTCCTTTAGTAAAGTGAGTTCCGTCTTTCCATGATCCGGAAAGGTATCCGTAATAGTGAGCGGCATTTTCAGGATTACCCAGAACCGTGAAATCATTATTGTAATATAGGAAAGAGGAAACACTTAATTCAGTGCTGTCGCCGGTATCTTTATCATACTTGATAGGTCCTTTAAAGTAATCTATTCCGATTAAAGGTGGTTGATTGCCATAGTTAGCAGCACATCCGCTTCCACCATCCACAGCTTGAGCATTGTAAACTATTCCAAGACTTCTTGCACTGTCGGATCCAACATAATCATCAAATGCACAACCTAGATCCGGGTCACACCATTGCCCCATGAAGGTACTATCCAATACAGAAGTTGCCTTGTTATATATAATGTATTTGTAAAAGGTCATGTCATTGATTTCGTCGTTTGTTTTAAACGCGAATGCAAGCGTATGCACCTCCAATCCGATTGCCTGACCGCCTGTTTCCGTATGGATATTTCCTTTGTCATTGTAAACCCACCAAATCATCTGATCGGCAACGGTGTGTGAATTACATTCATTCCATGTGCCGTCTTTAAGTTGTTTTTTTATTGATCCGATTTCAGGATAATCTCCTTTGGCAGGATTATAAATACCATCTCCATCCACATCTGCAAATGGAGCCATGTTTCTGTTCCCTGGTAAAGCATTGTAAGGATTATTTTTTGCGGGCCAATTCATCAAATTCGATGGGATGAGCGCTTCATTTAGCTCTTCTCCTTTTGAAAAATCAACTCCGGTAGCCGCTGCATTTGCATCTCTTGTTTCTATGTCTGTTGAATAAACCTGCCATTGCTCGTCCCATTGGTTACAGATGTCTGCGGTAGTTTCACCGTTCTCATCAAGCGGTCCCGGAAAATAATCGTTTCCGTTCTGACGGTATGTTTGTGCTGCAATTTTTAACTGTCCTCCCAAATCAATTCCTCCTACCCAAATAGCGCCGGCAAAAAGAGAACTTACCGGTACCATGTTGCTTCCGACCGGAATTTTAGGTACTTCATATCTTGCATTAGATACCAGGTCCCACCACATATCGCCGCCATTCATCAGCCGGGCGCGGACATTATTTACATTCAAGTCAATCTGAGAGGTTGCCGCTTTACAGTCATTAGCTTCTACGCGGTATGAACCAGCCACCCTTTGTCCGGGTATGCCGATATTTTCTCTCCCGTGAGAAACAGAGTAACTAACAAAAAACAATGTTGTCAGTAACAGCGGTTTATAAATATTTTTCATTACAAAAAAAATTTGAGCTTTTAGAAATTAAATGAGAGTCCACAACGAATTGATCTTGGCTGAGCGTAATTACCCGGCGCATCATTTCTGATATTGTACATATCAATAAATGCCTGCTGGCTGAATTTATTTTGGATTTCCATTTGACCAATCGGAGAAGCGAGATAACCGTCATTATCCGGATTGCCTGTGTATGCATACACACCAAACACATTATTTGTGTTTAATACATTCACAATAAGGAAGTAAGCATTGATGTAGCGCTGATCGTGTTTATCTGTTTTCTGACCTACTTTGAAATATTTATCAATCTTCAAATCAAAGCGGAATGACCATGGAAGACGAGCGCCATTGAGTGTTCCGCGCAAAGACGAAGTAGAGTTCACTCCCATTATTCCGTTTGGTGTAGGATTGTATTGCTTTGAATAAGGCGTACCTGATCCGGCTGAGAAAATTATATTTAATCCTGTGTTAGCTAAAATCGGCGTATTGTTTTTCCCTACAACAGGTCCATTGTAAAATTTTCCTTCACTGAAACGGTAATCAACTGTTGTTTTGATGGTATGACGCTGATCGTAGTAGAATGGAAAAACCGGTCTTACTTTTTCTCCTAAGTTAAGTAATCCTCCGGATGAACCGGGCGAATCGCCTGTTCCGTCTGCAAACTGTAAAGTGTAGTTTGCTTCTATGCTTACATTACGGGTTCTGTTTAAATTATAAGTTATCTGTAATGATTTTACCGTTCCAAAATCTTCATTTCCATAAGTAGTGTAATCAACAGGGAAAGCATAAGCATATTTTTTTATCTGTACCATATCTTTCAATTCACGGTAAATTCCAGAAATAGTAAGTACAGAGGTTTTGCCTAATCCTTGTGTAAAACCGACCTGATAATCTATTGTTCTTTCAGGTTTCAAATCAGGATTTCCCAATGTAGTCAACACGCTGTTTTCACGAAGGAAGTAGTAATCATAAGGTGTTGCCCCATTATTAACCGGTCTTTGAGAAAGCACATCGTAGTGGGCAAAGAATAAAGCTTCATCAGAAATAGGGAATGAGAAAGCGATACGCGGCATGAAGGTGAACTCTGGTGTGTAATCTCTAAAAGCATCACTGCTTACCACCATGCTGTCACTTGTATTATCTACAAGGTAGGGCATAATTTTACCTTTCGCAGTAGAGAGCGCAATAGTTCCCGGATTTTGTGTTTCACTTCCGTCGGCAGTGTACCAGTTGTTACCATCTCTGTAACCAACAATTTTCCCGGGGTTTTCTTGTTTGTCAACATACACTACGTAATCGCTACCCATGTTAGAGGGGTGAGTGATGTTTTTACCATCTAATTCTGTTACTTCTCCTACTGTTCTTGTTGCAAATAATAAGTATGGGTCTTTTAGTACCTTTCTGTTTGCATCGTAACGGTCAACACGCAAACCAATATTAAAAATCAGATCGCGGAAGTTGAATTTATCCTGAATATAGGCGGCTGCATAAATGGGGCGGTTAGGAGCAATCGGACGGGTATAGTTTCCGTTAGCATCTTTCTGAGTAAAGAAGTCATCAAAACTTGGGTTTTTCTTCAGACGGTTGCCATAATAATCATACCCTGTAGCTGACACCATTTTACCGCTCAGGTTATTTCCCATTAATTCCTCCGGACTAAACATCTCCAGCGAGAGTAAAGAGGGGTCAATGTCATCCACATCAATAAAGTCTGTTCCGTGTTCGTTCAATCCCAATTTTTTTCTTAGACTTAAATCAAAGAATGCCTGATCGTTGCCCACTTTTCTGTTGTAATTAATGGTGTCACTGAAAATTCCATTATTATCATAAGTAAGAATAGGATGTTCTGTATCAAGCGTAAGAATATGCTTGTTAGCCAACTGGCGTGCAAGTCCCCACAACCCTATCGGGCTTACTGAATAACCGCGCTCTACTCTCTGTTCGTACTCTATACCAAACTCCAGTGCATGACGATTTTTATCTTTTCCGGTTGACGATGGTCTTACTATATCTACTGAACCATTAAATGCAAGGTGATACTGGTCGCTGTTGCCTAATCCATAACCGCCTACAGGCACACCGGTATTGTACCACATTGAATAAACAAGGTAAGAACCGAAACCCGTTAAACTGTTAAGCATTCCGCCTTGTGTGACTAAATTGGTTAATGAACTGTAATAACTGTATTGATTTCCTCCATAAAAATAGGATTTGCCATCATTATTATTCAACCCGTAAACACCATCAACCGGCTGGCTTCCTGCAAGTTCATAAAATTGCTTTGTATAATTAGTCAGCAGTTCGTTTACCTCTGCCGGTTTAAAGGTTACTAATGTATCTCTATATCCAAAAAGTTTATTTCCATAATAAATCTTAAAAGTACCATCTGAATTATAGATAGTATCTGTGCCGGGGAAGTAAGCCGGCGCACGATAGGTCTTAAACTTACCTATGTATCCATACAGGAATGGGTTAAATTTTTTATCCGGGTCTTCGCTCTTTGAATAATTTTTTGTGTAATCAACCTGAACGGAATAGTAAGCATTCTGGAAAACAGAAGAGTTCTTGTCTGTGCCGCTTCCTGAAGCAAACCGCTGCGTAAATCTTGCATAACCTCTGTATGTGCCACCTGTGCTGAATCCTATAGTATTCGGGTCGAAAAGTTGTTGCAGCCATCCTATACCCTTCGATTCACTCCAATTTATATTACCGCCTAATGTAAGTGTAATGTATTTATTCAACTTGTAATCAATCTTTCCGGTAGCACGAATAGTATTACCCTGAGAATTGGGCAGCACCTTAATTCTTTCCATACTGTCTTTGGTAATATAAGAAGCGCTGGCGATAAAACCGCTGCCGCTCGGTGAAGGAGTTAAAGGATATTTTTCAAGGCGGCTTAAAGTATTGTCTTTCACTTTCCAGTAATCAACTGCTGACCTTGCCCCATTGCTTCCTGCATATTCACCTGAAAAGAAGAAACCGATTTTTGCATCGGAAGAATCCTGCTTGGTTCCTTTTGAACTTTTGTACTTTGTGTAAATAGGACCGGAAAGGTTAAATGAAACCAAACGATATTTATCATAATCAATCAGATAGCCGCTGCCTAATTCAAATCCACCATGAAAATCTTTGGAAGGTCCGCGGGTGGTGATATTGATAATACCGCCTGTTGCATCCCCATATCTCGCAGGAATACCTCCTGTAATAGTTGTTAACTGTTCAATGGCTGAAGTCGGCAGTGAAATAGAACCAACCATAGGAATACCATCCACATAATATTTTTGACTGTAACCACGGCTACCGTTTACGAACAAACCGCCGTTGTTATCAAATTGAAAAATTCCGGCAGTCTGTGCTGCAATGTTGTTAGGATTGCTGCGATTAATCGCCATCTGCTGAATTTCTTCACGATTTGCCGTACTTCCTGTATAAGTGACATCGGGGTCAACTAATTTTTTTGTAGAAATAACCACTTCACTAAGAGTAGTTGCGCCTGAACCAAGTTTTACATTCTGAAAGGTAATTTTATCAGCATTAACCTGAATTCCTTTCACCTGTACTGTATCCGTATTCATTCCAAATACTTTAATATCGTAAGTGCCCGGATCAATTGGCTTTATTGCATACTCACCATCAATGTCTGCAACCGTACCATTAACTACGCTTCCACTTTTCACCAATACAACAGTAGCAAATGAAACTCCTTCCTTAGTATCGGCATCTGTTACTTTACCCTGCAAAGAGCCTGTTTGTGCAAGCAGCCCCGAAGTACTCAGCGTAAGAAGAATTATTATGAGGGTGGAAATTTTTTTCATGCCCTTAGTTGGTTTTAATCTGAATTAATTTTTAAAGCGGACAAATATAATCGGTAAATCGAATTATGGCATACTGATATTGAATTTTTTGACCTTGCATTTTCTTTAGTTTGATATGATAATTATCCGACGGAATATATAATCCGTTTACAAAAACCAGAGTGATTGATTTTCCTCTGACTGTTCAGTTTTTTCAGTAACAATTTTACAATCATTTAATCCCAAATTATTCAATAGAACCACCAATCCTAATGACGGTCATTAGAAATG
>CAYRJA010000056.1:0-20067 GCA_964424455.1 uncultured Bifidobacteriaceae bacterium | reverse complement strand
GTTATCCTGCCTTGCTTTTAAACCCACGCTCAGGATTAACCCTGCGGGAGAGGAATAAAGGTTCATAAAATTTGTTTTGTAAAAGAGCCGGCTTAGTCCGGCTCTTTTTAATTAGCGCTATTCACAAATACGATTATAACTGTAACAGATTTCAGATTATCTATTATCACTTTGTCGAAAAGCATTAATAAACAGCATCTCTCTTTCGTGTATTTCCTCAGTAGGATTATCTTTGTTAGAAATTTATAAAAATGCTTCAACTTAATTATATCCAGAACCAAACCGAAGACACACTGAACCGGCTTGCCGTTAAACATTTCGATGGCAGCAAAATTATTATGGACATTATTCAATTCGATAATGACCGCAGAAAAACACAAGCCGAACTCGATAATCAACTGGCGAAGAGTAATTCTATTTCCAAAGACATCGGGCAGTTAATGGCACAAGGGAAGAAAGAAGAAGCAGAAGAGAAGAAAGCACAAACAACTAAACTGAGAGAAGAAATAAAACAACTCGAAGAGAAAAAAGCACATTTTGAAATGGTGTTACATGATTTGCTGACACGTGTACCAAATCTTCCTCATCCTTCAGTTCCCATAGGGAAGACTCCGGAAGAAAATGTAGTAGTAAGGGAAGGCGGACATGAACCGAAACTTACAGCAGAGGCAAAACCGCACTGGGAGCTGACAGAAAAATACAACATCATCAATTTTGAACTCGGAAATAAAATTACCGGAGCGGGCTTTCCGGTTTATATAGGAAAAGGAGCAAAGCTGCAGAGAGCGCTGATTTCTTTCTTTCTTGATAATGCCATACACGCAGGTTTTACAGAAGTGCAACCGCCACTATTGGTAAATGCAGATACAGGTTTTGGAACAGGGCAACTTCCGGACAAAGACGGACAGATGTATTTTGTGAATGAAGACAAATATTACCTGATTCCAACTGCAGAAGTGCCTGTTACAAATATTTACCGCGACAGAATTGTGAAGGAAGAAGAGCTACCGATTAAACTGACTGCATACTCTCAATGCTTTCGCAGAGAAGCCGGTTCGTATGGAAAAGATGTCCGCGGATTAAACCGCCTTCATCAGTTTGACAAGGTGGAGATTGTGATTATTGAGCATCCTGAAAAATCATATCAGACATTAGATATGATGGTGAACCATGTAGAAGAGTTGTTGAAAAAACTGGAATTAAAATATCGTATAGTAAGACTCTGTGGCGGAGACATGAGCTTTGCTTCTGCACTTACTTATGACTTTGAAGTATGGTCGGCAGCACAAAAGAAATGGTTAGAGGTAAGTTCAGTTTCCAACTTTGAAACTTTCCAGAGTAACAGAATGAAACTGCGGTTTAAGGATAAAAATGGAAAGATGAATTTAGCGCATACACTGAACGGCAGTGCACTGGCTCTCCCACGCATTGTAGCGGCGCTGATTGAAAACAATCAGACGGCTGAAGGTGTTACAATACCTAAGGCGCTGAGACATTACACAGGTTTTGACATTTTGAATTAATATAGTATGCCTAAAAACATTTCTCTTCTTACTTATAATCTTAACGGCATTCGTGCAGCAATGAATAAAGGACTTGTGGATTGGATTCGTGAGAATCCTTTCGACATCATTATGTTTCAGGAACTGAAAGCACAGGAAGGGCAATTCAATGTTACAGAATTTGAGAAACTCGGGTATAATCATCACTGGTTTCCGGCGGAGAAAAAAGGATACAGCGGTGTAGGTATTTTATCGAGGATTGAACCCGACAATGTTGTAAAGGGAATGGGTGTTCCGGAATATGATTATGAAGGGCGGATTATCCGGATAGATATTGGTGATATTACGCTGATTGATACTTATTTTCCCAATGGGGCAATGGGAGAAGTGCGCCACAATTTTAAAATGAAATTCTTGGATGATTATTTTTCTTTTCTGTCTCATCTGAGAAAAACACGACCGAACATTATTCTTTCAGGCGATTACAATATCTGCCACAAAAACATTGATATCTACGACCCTGTCGGTAATCAGCATGTTTCAGGTTTTCTTCCTGAAGAACGGGAATGGCTGACAAAATTTTTTGAGAGCGGATGGATAGACACATTCCGCCACTTCAATCAGCAGCCGGAGCAATATACATGGTGGAGTCCCTTTCGTCAGGCGCGTGCGCGCAATCGTGGATGGCGGATTGATTACCACAATGCAACAGAGTCATTGAAAGACAGATTGGTTTCAACCCGGATAATTCCTGAAGCTATGCACTCTGACCATTGTCCGGTATTATTGGTAATAAAAAATTAGCCGTATTCTTTCTCTTAAAAAATAAAAGGACTTAAGAATGTTTTCCGAGCGACAGTTATTTCTTCAGCATGTGGCACAAACATCACCTGAGCCATTGCTGTTTGAGGTAGAAAAAGCGGAAGGACTTTACTTGTATAATAAGGAAGGAAAAAAATATCTCGATCTTATTTCAGGAATCAGTGTAAGTAATCTCGGTCATCGTCATCCAAAAGTTGTTAATGCAATAAAGAATCAGGCAGACAAATATTTGCACACGATGGTGTATGGCGAGCATGTACAATCTCCGCAAGTACAGTTGGCGAATTTGCTGTCACACAATCTGCCGCCACATTTAGATTCGGTTTATTTTGTAAACAGCGGCGCTGAGGCAGTTGAGGGAGTAATGAAGCTGGCGAAGCGTTACACGGGCAGAACTGAAATAGTTTCTTTCAGAAACGCTTATCACGGAAGTACACAAGGCGCGCTTAGTATAATCGGCGATGAGAGTATGAGAAATTCTTTTCGTCCGCTTCTGCCGGGTGTAACACAGTTAGACTTTAATCACACCGAACAGTTTGAAGCTATTACGAATCGAACAGCGTGTGTAATTATAGAGCCGGTACAAGGTGAAGCAGGCGTAATTTCTCCAAATAAAAACTTTCTGGAAGAATTATACAAGAGATGTACAGAGACAAAATCACTACTTGTATTTGATGAAATACAAACCGGCATGGGGCGGACAGGATCCTTATTTGCATTTGAACAGTTTACTGTAACACCTGATATTCTTCTTACCGCAAAAGCAATTGGAGGAGGTCTTCCTCTTGGCGCTTTTATTTCGTCAAGAGAAATTATGTATTCGCTGACGAACAATCCGGTATTAGGTCATATAACCACTTTCGGCGGAAACCCGGTGTGTTGTGCTGCCGGCTTGGCAGCATTGCAGGCGTTAATTGAAGAAGGATGGATAAAACAGGTGAAAGAAAAAGAGCAATTGTTTTTACAACTACTGAAACACTCGTCCATCCGTGAGGTACGGAGTGCGGGATTGCTCCTTGCAGTTGAATTAGACAGTTTTGATACGAACAAAAAAGTGCTTCATCTGTGTATGGAGCAGGGCGTGATTGCCGACTGGTTTTTATTTGCGCCACAGTGCATAAGAATAGCGCCACCATTAACGATTAATGAAGAAGCGATTCGATACGCCTGCCGGACAATATTAAATTCCATCAGCGCTGTAACAGCAGGATGAAACGGATTCTCTGCTTTCTCTTATTCTGTGTCTTTCTTCTCCCTTCTTGCAGAAAAGAAAGAGTGACAATGAAATTCAGCGAAATCAATCTTGGTACAGGCAGGGATTTAAACGGAATTTGTTTTGTGAATGATTCCACGGGTTATGTTGTAGGAGGCGAGCGTTACAACTATGGAGATATTTTTAAAACAACAGACGGAGGAAAAACATGGAACGCACAGAACTCAGGTATTCAGAAAGCTATTTACAAATCCTTCTTTCTGAACAATGACACCGGCTTTGCAGCCGCTTATGAAGGAAAATTATTGAGGACAACAGACGGAGGAATTAACTGGCAACTTTACCAAAGCTATTGGATTCCTGCTTACGATATAAAATTTGTAAATGATACCACCGGAATTGCCTGTGGAGGGAACGGATTCAGCAGAGGAATAATTTTCAGAACAAGTGACAGAGGCAATTTATGGAGTATAGATACATTTCAAAATGAATTCAGAAGTTTGTTTTTTACAGATGAAAACACGGGCTACTGTGCAGGATACGGAATGATTATGAAAACATCAGACGGCGGAAAAAGCTGGAAGCCCACAATGGCAAAAGGAGATTTTTTTACTTCTATATTTTTTACGGATGCTGTAACAGGATTTGCAGCGGGCTTAAACGGAACTATATTGAAAACAACAGATGCAGGTGTAACATGGGAAAAGCTGCGCAATGGAAACAGCATAGTAAAAAAGAACCTGAACTTTACTCAACTTGTTTTCAGAAATTCCTCTGTCGGCTATGTGATTGGATGGGATGGACTAATGATGAAAACAATAAATGGCGGACAGAACTGGATAACCATATCCAATACACCTTCAGCAGATTTTAACGGAATCTCTTTGACCAAGGCAGGAGGTTTTATCGCTGCTGCCGGAGGTAAAATTTATCACTTTGCTGATTAACTGTAACAAAGGGAATTTCTCTGCAGGAAGAACGAGTAACACTTACACTTTATCCAATTCTTTAGCTCTTTCAAAAGCCGCTTTTATTCCGTCAATTATATGAGATTCAACCTTTGACTCATTAAAAATATTGAATGCCGCCTGAGTCGTTCCGCCTTTTGATGTAACACGTGCAATCCACTCTTCACAGGTAAGATTACTTTTGTTCTGTAAATTAATAGAGCCGTTAAAAGTTTGCCACACGAGCAACTCTGCTTCCGATTTTGAAAAACCTATTTCATGTGCGGCTTTCATCATCGTGTTCATCAGGAAAAAAATATAGGCAGGACCACTGCCCGAAACAGCAGTAGCCGCATCAATCATCAGTTCGTTTTCAAAATAAATCACCCGACCGGTAGTGCCGAGCAGATTTTCTACTGAAAGCAATTCATGTTTGCTTAGTGCATCTTTAGCGGTAAAAGCAGTCATACCCATTCCGATTTGAGAAGGAAGGTTGGGCATGGCGCGCATCACCTTCTGAACATGAAGTGCATTTGTAATACTCTGCATTTTCACTCCTGCCATTATAGAAAGAACAAGCTGCCCGGGTTTAATAAATGGAAAAACAGAAGGACAGAGCGCATGAAAATCCTGCGGCTTTACAGCAATGATTATCAGGTCTGCATCACTGATAAATTCTCCCGGAGTGGAATAAATTTTTTCAATAAACAACTCCTTCTTAATCATATTCAGTTTTTCAACGGAGCGATTCAGCAACATTAAATCCGACGGACGCACAATGTGTGATGAGATAAAACTTTGAGCATAGGTTTTTCCCATATTGCCTGTGCCGATAATGAGTATTTTCATAAGAAAAAATTAAATGGCAAATATCAGCTTAACAGAGGAAAAAGGTTTTTTATTTTTGACGAAGTAACTTTGAAAATTAATTGAATCAGCAATAGCAGATGTATTATAAAACTTGTAGCAAGTGCAGTTCAAATCCATTATAGGACAGAAGAAAGTTAAGCAGCAACTTTTAAAAAGTGTTGAAGACAACCGTGTGCCACATGCTCAGTTGTTTTTGGGTGCAGAAGGGGTGGGCACACTTCCACTGGCGCTTGCATTTGCGCAATATCTGAATTGTGAGAATCGCCAGCCAGATGATTCGTGCGGCAAATGCCCGTCGTGTATAAAGTCACAGAAATTAATTCATCCGGATATATTCTACACCTTTCCGGTTTATAAAAGAAAGAAAGGTTCAGACAGCCCCGCATTGAGCAATGATTTCATTAAGGAATGGAGAGAAGCAATTTCTACAAACCCATACATGAATACTTTTGACTGGCTGGAGTATATCAATAGCGAGAATAAACAGGGAAATATTTCAGCAGAGGAATGTAAATCATTGATTCACCGGTTTAACATGAAAACTTTTGAATCAAAATATAAAATACTAATTCTGTGGAGAGCTGAATACCTTAGTAAAGAAGGAAATATTCTATTGAAATTATTAGAAGAGCCGCCGGCGAACTCCATCTTTTTGTTGTTGGCAGAAAATCAGGAACAAATTCTTTCTACCATTCTTTCGCGGACACAATTAGTAAAAATTCCAAAGCTGCATGATGAAGAAATATATGAGGAGTTGGCAGATAAATTTTCTGCTGAAGAAAAAAATGCCCGCCAGATTGCCCGAACGGCAAATGGCAATTTTAACGAAGCGCTCCGGTTGCTGAAGAACACTGAAAATGACAGTGAGCGATTGCTGTTACAGATGTTCCGGATATGTGCACAGAAAAACCGCGATGTACAGATGATGAATGAGATGATAGAGGAGCTTTCAAAAACCGGAAGAGAAAATCAGAAAAGTTTTTTCCGTTATGGATTAAGTTTGATGAGGGAAATTATAGTGTTACACCATTTGGGCAGCGACCATACACGGTTGACGGAAGATGAAATCCGGCTTGCGGTGTTTCTGAATGAAAGAATGAGCTTTTCTAAGAAAGAGAAGATAATAAAACAATTTAATGATAGTTATTATGAAATAGAGCGTAATGCCAACCCGCGTATTCTGTTTTTTAATTTATTTATTCAACTCGGTTATCTGTTAAAGAATAATAAAGTAGTTTTGGCAAATCCTTAAAAGATATTATAGGATTCCAAGTACAATACGAGGAATTTAAAAACGAAGTAAAGAGATATTCTTATGAATTGTGATGGATGTGCATCTTCAAACAGCGGTATGCCTACAGGCTGTAAGAGCCACGGCTCTTGTAACACAGGTAAGTGCAACCGCATGAATGTATATGACTGGTTGTCGGATATTCCTGCAGCGTATGATGATTCTGAAATTTCGCGTTTCATGGAAGTAAGTTTTAAGAATGGAGCACGAAAAGAATTTTTCAGAAATAAAAATAAACTGTTGATTGATACTCATGATGTGGTAGTGTTGGAAGCAGAAGGCAACGGCTACGATATAGGAGTAGTATCGCTTAGCGGAGAACTGGTTCGTCTTCAGATGAAGCGAAAGAAAGTACAGGAAAACTCAGCCGATATTCTCTCGGTAATACGTAAAGCCAGCGAAGAGGACTTGGCTAAGTGGGAGAAATCAAAAGCATTGGAACAAAGCACGATGGTTCGCGCACGAGCTATTGCACGACAGATGGGATTGGAAATGAAAATCAGTGATGTAGAATATCAGGGGGATGGTCGCAAGGCAATATTCAGCTACACAGCAGAGTCGCGTGTGGATTTTCGTGAGTTGATTAAAGTTTATGCCGGCGAGTTTAAGATAAAAGTTGAAATGAACCACATCGGTGCAAGACAGGAAGCCGCAAAAGTGGGAGGTATAGGCGCGTGTGGAAGAGAGTTGTGCTGCTCTACCTGGCTCACTGACTTTAAAACGGTTGCCACATCCGCAGCGCGTTACCAGCAACTTTCTATTAATCAGGCAAAACTCAGCGGACAGTGTGGGCGATTAAAGTGTTGTTTGAACTATGAGTTGGATACTTACCTTGATGCACTGAGTTTTATTCCGAAAGATGTAGATAAAATTGAAACGGAAACCGGAGTCGCTTACTTGCAGAAGACAGACATTTTCAAGCGGCTGATGTTTTATTCATATAAAGATAGTTCTGTATATCATCCATTGACTACCGAGCGGGTTAAGGAAATTGCAGAGTTGAATAAACAGGGAAAGAAACCCGCAGATCTCGGCGCTGTAACACTTGAACCGGTAAAAAAAGAAAGTCTTGAATTTGCAGATACAGTAGGGCATATCTCACTGGAATCTCTTAACAAGAAAAAGAAGAAGAAAAACAAAAATCATAGTAAGCAAGCGAGTGGGAGTAAGTCACAGGAAAATCAGCCGAAAAAACAAAAACAAAATCGCGGAGAGAACCAGCGGCGCGATAATCGCAGAAGGCAATCGGGAGGAAATGATAAATCCAAAAAGTAATCTTGTGCCTTATATGCTAAGTTCTGTTAAGAAGGTTAACAGGATGTACATTATTTTGTTTGTGGTATTCATTCTATCTTCATGTGAATCCATTAATACTTATCAGAAATATGAATCCATACCACATTATAGCTGGCAGAGTGATTATAAATTAAATTTTCCGGTAGAAATCAAGGACACCGCCGTCCGGTATAATATTTACATCAACACGCGCCATTCAGATGCGTATCCTTATATGAATCTCTGGCTGTTTGTTTCTACCACCTTACCTGATGGGAGTACATTAAAGAAGCGGGTTGAAATTCCTCTTGCTAATTCAGAGGGTAAATGGTTTGGTGAAGGAACAGGAGATGTCTGGGATGCAAGCTATCTGATTCAGCAAAACACCTTTTTTGACAAAGCCGGAAAATATATTTTCACACTGGAACAAAATATGCGGCAAGATCCGCTTCCCGGAATTATGGCAATGGCAGTAAGAATCGAAAAAACAGAAGTAGCTAAATAATAATCAGGCAGGCGACAACTGACTGTAACGGTCACTTATTTCATCAAGCACTTCTTCAATCTGCGACAGATGCTCAAGTGTAACAAGTCGTTTGCGGTATTCTGTAACACTTGGAAGTCCTTTAAAATAATTTGTATAATGACTGCGCATTTCCAGAATGCCTACTCTGTCACCTTTCCACTCAAGAGATTTATATAAATGATGACGGCAAACCTTTATCCGGTCTTCAACCGTTGGCTCCGGGGCACGTTCACCTGTTTTCAGAAAATATTTCACCTGATTAAAAATCCACGGATTGCCAATGGCAGCACGACCAATCATTACCCCGTCAATACCATAAAGTTCACGAACCAATTTTACTTTTTCGGGCGAGTCCACATCTCCATTCAGAAAAACAGGAATCTTCATGCGTGGGTTATTCTTCACAGCGCCAATCAGCGACCAGTCTGCCTGACCTTTGTACATCTGCACACGCGTACGACCATGAATACTGATAGCGGCAATGCCTATGTCCTGCAACCGCTCGGCAACTTCCACTATATTTTTTGAATCTTCATCCCATCCCAACCGGGTTTTTACTGTAACGGGCAGCTTAGACCGCCTCACAATTTCAGCAGTCATCTTCACCATCTTGGGAACATCTTTTAAAATTCCTGCTCCCGCACCACGACAGGCAACACCTTTCACCGGACAGCCGTAATTAATATCTATCAAATCGGGATTTGCCTCTTCTATAATTTCCACGCAACCTACCATAGTATCAACTTCTCCTCCGTAAAACTGAATACCTATCGGGCGTTCTTCCTCAAATACATCTAACTTCTTTACACTTTTTTTAGCATGGCGGATTAAACCTTCTGAGGAAATAAATTCAGTGTACATCATATCCGCTCCGTTCATTTTGCATACGGCACGAAATGGTGGGTCGCTGACATCCTCCATCGGAGCCAGCAACAAAGGGAACTCACCTAAATCAAGGTTTCCTATCTTCGCCATCGTTTTTCTGTAGTTCTGAATGAAATGAATTATCTCTCTTTTCGATTAAGAAATACTTCATCTGTATTCAGTATAACGGGGGCAAAAATATTACATTCCATTTATGACTAAAAACAAATCATTTCTTGACAGTCAGCCGATCTTTCTGCAACTGCTCATACTCGTGGGTATTATTTTGGCGTGTACGCTGGCTTTTACCTTGCTGAGTTTAGTTCTGGTGAAACCGTTGTATGGTATTGTGGGGGCAGATACATTTCTGCTTCAGGCGCAAACCGATCCGGATTCATTAAAGGAAAATATCAACGCACTGAATGCGCTGAAGTTTATTCAACTGGTTTCATCTATAGGAACATTTTTAGTTCCCGCATTGATATTTGGATTCACAAAAAAAATAAAAGGAGACTATCTGAAATTAGCTACGCCGGTTACACTGTTATTTTCTGTTCTCTCTATTCTTGTTTTGGTGACTTCTGCTCCGGTAGTAAGCGTGCTGGATACATGGAATCATAGCATTCATTTGCCCGACTCAATGAAAGTAATTGAAAAGATGATGAAGGCATCGGAGGACGCAGCAGCAAAAGTCACTTCTCTCTTTTTGCTGATGCCTACGGTTTCTGACTTTTTGTTTTCATTATTAGTTATTGGAATTGTCCCGGCAATAGCAGAAGAATTTTTGTTTCGCGGAGTGTTACAGCAGTTATTCCGTGAATGGTTTGGAAATATTCATGTAGCGATATGGACAACCGCCATTCTTTTCAGCGCCATTCATTTTCAATTCTACGGATTTTTTCCCCGTATTGCATTAGGTGCAGTACTCGGATATTTGTTTTACTGGAGCGGAAGTTTGTGGGTGCCTATAATCGGTCATGCAGTAAACAACGGCGGACAGGTGTTTCTATCCTACCTTCATCAGCAGGGTAAAATAACTTTTGATATTGAATCGGAGGTTTCAGTTCCCACCTCTGTTACAGTTGCAGCAGTAGTTATTCTGGTCATTTTAATTTATATTTCAATAAAGAAGAAAGTAAATGAACCGGCTGAGCCAGCAGAGCTGGTGTTACAGGAACCATTTGATTTAAACCATCCTCAATGAAAGACCTTCCCAAGCGCACACTGACTGCCCTTGTTTTCGGAGCAGTGATGATTGGAGGAATTATCTGGAATCAATATTCCTTTATGATTCTTACTACATTAATTTGTGCAGGATGTTTGTGGGAGTATCTGGGAATTATTGCTTCGGTTCAGACTTATCAGACAGAGAGTAAGGCATTATTCAGGTTCTTAAACTTTGTAACCGGATTGATTGTGTTTGCTTTAATAATGCTGAGTGCCTATCAGTTTATTAATCCTGTTTCTTTTGCTCTGATTCTTCCGCTTCTGTTTATCGTTCTCGCCTTTGAATTATATGCAGGAAAGCAGAAAAAATTTCAGAACTCGGCGCTTAACCTTTTAGGAATTATTTACATCGCTTTGCCACTTGGTCTGTTACACTACATTGTAATGCAGGGAGAAGGCAACTGGTTTCCTGAGCAGATAAACATAGTATTCGGAATTTTGTTGTTGGTCTGGACAAATGATTCTATGGCATACATTGTTGGGTCGCTTATTGGAAAAAATAAATTGTTCCCGAGTGTTTCGCCTAAGAAAAGCTGGGAAGGATTCATTGGCGGAGCGCTCTTTTGTTTTGGAGTTGGATTTTTACTTTCAAAATATTTTACAACAATCAGTTTGCAAGATTGGTTAGTGATTGCAGGAATTGTTTCTATTCTTGGAACAATTGGTGATTTGGTAAAATCACTGATGAAGAGAAATCTGGAAATAAAAGATTCAGGAAACATATTGCCCGGTCATGGCGGACTGATTGACCGGTTTGATGCATTTATTTACAGCATTCCGTTTGTGTTTGCTTATCTTAAACTTTTTGCTTGACACCGCCTTCAGCTTAAATTAACTTTGTACAATAATAATTTTAATTGACACAATGAAACTGCACAGAGAAGGACGAGCCACTTTGCTTTTGTTATCTGTTATATTGTTTGCAATAAATTTCATCGTTTATTATTTATATACCGACTTGGTTAAACTTCATTTGCTGCTTGCCGGAGTAAGCATAATTTTCTTTTTGATGGTTGCTTCTTTTTTCCGCGACCCCAAACGGAAAATTGTTGTTAATGAAAATAATTTTCTTTCTCCCTGCGACGGTAAAGTGGTGGTAATTGAAGAAACCGAAGAGCCGGAATATTTTAAAGACAAGCGAATACAAGTTTCAATCTTTATGTCGCCGGCAAATGTTCATATCAACCGCAACCCGATTGCCGGAGAAGTGAAATATGTGAAATATCATCCGGGAAAATATTTAGTGGCATGGCACCCGAAATCTTCTACTGAAAATGAACGCAATACTGTAGTGATCCAGAATGACAACGCTGTTGTGCTTGTAAGGCAAATAGCCGGAAAAGTGGCCCGAAAGATTGTAGGCTATCTGAAAGTGGGTGATAAAGTTCAGCAGGGAAGTGAATTAGGATTTATAAAATTCGGTTCACGCGTAGATTTGTTTTTTCCTTTAGGCACAAAAATAAATGTGTCGTTACAGCAAAAGGTTACAGGTGGAGAAACAGTAATTGCCAACTTGAGTTGACGCTATCATGCAAAGAGTTACTTATAAATACTCTGAATTTATATTCACCATTTTGTAACAGATTCAGCATTTTAGAATATTTTTGGTCATTTCCCTATCATTGCCGTATCTTTAAAATCTGAAATTACAGTAACTGATGAAATTTTTTACCCGGATTTGCTTACTTCTGATTTTTATTTCTTCTGCCGGCTATGCACAAGATCCACATTTCTCTCAGTTTTATTATTCACCATTGACACTGAATCCGGCGCTTACCGGAAATATGGACGGCACTTACCGTGTCGGATTGAATTACCGCAATCAGTGGGCTTCCATTACTTCACCTTATGTTTATTCTACCGCATCGGGATGGGCAGATTTTTCTCTTTATCGTGGAAAATTTAATGGCAACTCATTAGCTATGGGCATTATGGTTCTTGATGATAAGCAGGGGAGCAGTCCGTTGGGTACAACCGATCTGAAACTTTCACTTGCCTATCATCAGTCGCTCGATGTCAGTGGGAACTATCATATTTCTGCCGGCTTGCAGGGCGGCATGATGCAACGAAGAGTGGACATGTCGGCGTTTAATTTCTATAACCAATTTACAGGCAGCGGCTTTGATAACAGTTTGCCAAGCGGTGAGAACTTCGATCCTTCTTACTGGCGTTCTGATTTTTCTGCGGGTATTGCATTCAGCGGATTAATTAACAACCACTCCCGCGTTTCATTGGGCACTTCTGTTTTTCATCTTACCACTCCAAATGAATCATTCAAAGAAGATTTGTTTGACTTGTATCTGCATTATGTCATTCATTCCGATGCTACATTTGGAATCAACAACACTATATATCTTTTCCCCGCAGTGTATTATCAGGCGCAGGGACCGAACTCAGAACTGGTGGGTGGTACGGCAATCGGATATAATTTTTCACCGAACAAAAGAAAGGTAGGAACTATTTATTATATCGGCGGCTTTTACCGCTTGAATGATGCAGCAATTGCTACCACGGGTTTTATTAAGAAAGGATTTCAGGTGGGAATCAGCTATGATATAAATATTTCAAATCTTAAGGTAGCAAGCAGCAATCAGGGTGGTTTTGAAGTGGCTTTAAAATATGGCAATATTATACAGCAGAAAAAAATGAAGAAGACCTATTGTCCCCGCTTCTGAAAATTTTCCGGATTCATTATACCTACTTCTTACTTATCCAATCATTTCCCTTTATATAAAAACGGTATTTCCATCCGGCATGTGAGCCGGCATAATCTACGCCAACACGGGTAGATGAAATAATTTCAGATTTTTTAACTGTAACACCCCTGTCTTCTATCCAGATGTTATTGCCAAGTAAATCTTCCCCGGTTTGGTTTATGTGAATACCCAGTGCTTGCGACAAAGCACCGGGTCCGCAGGTCAATGTGTAATTCACCATCTTTTTATTTCTCCTTTTTAACATCCACTCAATTCCTTCAACCGGCTCAATGGCGCGAATCAGAACAGCATGAGGAATTTCCTTTTCATTTGTAACTACATTAAACAAATGATGAATGCCGTAACACAAATAGATATATGCAGTTCCACCTGTCGAATACATGATTTCTGTACGAGGTGTTCGCCTGCCGTTGTGTGCGTGAGATGCCTTATCCACCTGTCCTTTGTATGCCTCTGTTTCAGTAATCATCCCTCCGGTTAGTTGGTTGTTAAAACAGGTAAATAGAAATTTGCCTAACAGTTCTTTACTTATGGCAACAACATCTTCCCTTGTATAAAATGAACGTGGAAGTTTTTGTAAGATATTTTTTTTCACCTCTGAAAAATTGTTCTGACCTTGTGTGCTTCAAAAATAATTTCTTTGAGAGAAAAAATTTCAGGTATATTATATCTGATTCCGTGCTCGCTGTCGGAAGAAGCGCCGGAAGTAATTCCAGAATATGTAAAAGTACAGGTCAGGCAGCTCGACTTTTTTATAGCTGAAAACAGCAGAACCGCCAGAAGGTTTTTAAGAAGTATTGGCTACAAAAAAAAATTTGATAAAGTGCAGATGATTGAAATGGATAAACATTCGCCTGAAAATATCAGCGAGATATTTCTTACTCATTTGCTTTCAGGTAAAGATGCGGGACTGATTTCTGAAGCAGGACTGCCGGCGCTTGCCGACCCGGGGAATAATTATGTCAGGCTGGCACATAGAAACAATGTTACAGTAAGACCACTGACCGGACCTTCATCTGTTATATTGGCGCTTATCGCTTCAGGAATGAACGGACAACGCTTTTGTTTTCATGGATATATTCCAGTGAAGAAAGAGGAGAGAGTGAAAAAAATTCAGGAGATGGAAAGAGTGGCTGTGAAAGAAAATGAGACCCAGATATTTATTGAAGCGCCCTACCGGAATCAATCGCTGTTACAGGATATTCTATCTGTGTGCCATCCTCAGACACCACTTTGTATTGCAGCAGATATAACTGCTTCGTCAGAATTTATCAAAACGAAAACAATAGCTGAGTGGAAGAGAAATGTTCCCGACATCAATAAGAAGCCGGCAGTTTTCCTTATCTGTAAATAACTGTTACAGTAACAGATATTAATTCTTGTTCCCTACGATTTTGCACCATTGGCAGCAATATCTTTAATGGCTTTTACTAATTTATCCAAATCATAAAGAGTGGTATAAACATTCGGCGACACACGGATGTGTTTGAAATGTTCGTAGTCAATAGAGGTGGTGTGTATTTTATACTTGTCGAAAAGTTTCTTGTCAATTTCTTTCAGGTCTTCTCCTTCTACATAGAAAGTTCCGATTCCGCAGCCGTATTCTTTTTTCATTGAAGTATAAAGTTGCACTTTCGGAACATCTTTAACCCGTTCCATCCAATAGTTTTTCAGATAACGAAGGCGGGCTTCTTTTCTTGCCGTACCAATAGTATTATGGAAATCAAGTGAATAACCCATTGCCTGCTCTATGGGAAATGAACGTGTGCCGAGAACTTCAAATTTGCGGATGTCATCTTTGTCGGGGGCATCATTTGCGAACAAGGGCCAGAGCGATTTTATCTTTTCCTTTTTCACATACAACATTCCGCAGCCAAACGGCGCACACATCCACTTATGCAAACTTGTACCGGCATATTCTACATTCAAATCAGGAATTTTGAAATCAATGTGACAGAATGAATGAGCAATATCGCACACTACTTCTATTGCCGGATTTTTTTTCTTCACTGCATCTGCAATCTTTTTAACCGGAATAAACTGCCCTATCCAGTTAATACAATGAGTAAGGTGAACAATTTTGGTTTTGTCTGTTACAGCATCAGAATAGATTTTTACAAAATAGTCATCATTCTCTTTAGGTAAATCCAAATCCAGCCAGACGATTTTAATTTTATGTCGCTTCTCACGAAGTTTCCATGCGTTAAACATATTCGGATAATCCTGTTTGCATAACACTACTTCATCTCCTTCATTCAGGTTCAAACCAAAGATGATGGTTTCCAGCGCCTCAGTGGAATTTCTGTTGATAGCAATTTCTTCCGGAGAAGTTCCTGCCAGCAGAGCAAGCTTTTCGCGTAGCGGTTCTCTTCCCATATCCAGAATCCGCCACATATAATAACTCGGCGCCTGATTACAATCGCGGACATAGCGGTCAAGCATATCCTGAACAAGAATCGGCTGAGGACTAACTCCGCCATTGTTAAGATTGATAACGGTAGGTGAAACAGAATAAGCAAGTTGAATTGTTTTCCAGTACTCTTCATCCATCGCCACTTCTTCGGGCGACAAACCCGCCACGCGATTAGACGCTTCTTTCACAGCTTCTGCATGAAGCGTATTAAAATTCAGAAGCGAAGGAGCTACCAATCCTGTTGCTGTTGCTATTCCGACTCGTTGTAAGAACTGACGGCGATGTGTAAGCATAGTAAACTTTTTAGGTTACTAATATAAATATTATCAGAAATGTCGTACGGAAGAATTTATTTTGACCTGAAAATATTTATATGAATAAACCATCTTATTCTCCATTAGCTAAACATTGGGAGATTGATAGAGATATTGTTTTTTTGAATCATGGATCTTTTGGCGCTTGTCCTGTTCAGGTGTTACAGAAACAAAATGAGTACAGAAAACAGATGGAAGCCGAGCCGGTCCGTTATGTGCTTCGTGAATTAGAAGATAAACTCTGGGCAAGCAAAGAATCACTTGCACAGTTCATAGGAGCAAAATCAACGGACATTGCATTTGTGAATAACGCCACAGTAGGAGTGAATACAGTGTTGAACTCTTTGCAGTTTAACAAAGGCGATGAACTGATTACTACGAATCATGGATACGGCGCCTGTAACAATGCAATGAAATGGTTTGCAGAAAAATCGGGAGCAAAAGCTGTAACAGCAGAAGTTCCGTTTCCGCTAAACTCACCTGCGGAAGTAACAGCAGCTATTCTGAAAAGTGTAACACCCCGCACACGACTGGTGATGATAGATCACATCACTTCTCCAACCGGAATTATTTTTCCCGTGAAAGAGATTGTAACAGCGCTGAAAGAAAAAGGGATTGATACATTGATTGATGGCGCTCATACTCCGGGTATGGTGGATTTAAATATTGATGATATCGGCGCTGCTTATTATACCGGAAACTGTCACAAGTGGATTTGCTCACCGAAAGGTTCTGCATTTCTTCATGTAAGAAAAGACAGGCAACATCTGATTCATCCGATGGTGATAAGCCATACTTATGACAAGAAAGCAGGCGACAGACTTTGGTCGTCGCATTTCTTCTGGTTGGGAACAAATGATTTTACACCGTACCTCTGTATTAAAGACGCAATTGAATTTATGGCAACACTGTTTCCCGGAGGATGGAAAGAATTACGGGAACATAACCGCTCGCTGACTTTGAAAGCAAGAAAATATATTTCAGAGAAACTGAATCTGCCATTACCCGCCCCTGAATCAATAATAGGAACTTTATCGGTTATTCAAATCGGGAAAGGAGAAATTCCTGCTGTTACATTTAATTCGGTATCTGCTCCACAGGAAAAGCTTTGGAAAGAGTTTGATATAGAAGTACCGGTGTTTGTGTGGAACAATGCCAACCCGAGAAACTGGCTGCGCATTTCTGTGCAGGCATATAATTCTATGGAGCAGTATGAGTATCTGACCGAAGCGGTGAAAAAAGTTATTGCCGGTTGATGTAATATGGATTTGCCTGAGCTGTTGGTGTAACAATCAGTTCATTAATGCAAACATGCGAAGGCAGGTTAGCACAGTAAAAAATAATATCTGCAATGTCTTCAGCCGCCAAAGGTTTGAATCCCTTGTAAACCTTGTTTGATTTTTCCTTATCTCCTTTAAACCGAACGAGAGAAAATTCAGTTTCCGCAGCGCCCGGATGAATAGCTGTAACACGAATATTTTTACTGAGCAAATCAATACGCATTGCCTGTGACAGGGCATCTACCGCAAATTTGGTTGCATTATAAACATTGCCCTTTTCATAGACATACTTCCCGGCAGTTGAACCGATATTAAAAATATATGGTGATAAACTTTGCTCCATTAGCGGCAGAACCTGACGGGTTACATAAAGCAAGCCCTTCACATTGGTATCAATCATTTGTTCCCAATCGTCTATAGATGCTTCAGTGAAGTTGTCGAATCCGGCGGCAAGTCCTGCGTTGTTTACCAGCAGGTCTATGGATTTCCATTCTGCCGGCAGCGAGTCAATTGCTTTTCTCACTTTATTCTTATCTCTGACATCGAAACAAAGAGGATGAATTTCTGCATTGAAATTTTCTGTTAATTCTTTTTCAAGTTTTTTTAGTCGTTCATTTCTTCTTCCTGTTACAATTACTCTGAAACCACTTCCGGCAAACTTTTCAGCCGTAGTTTTTCCAAAGCCGGAGGTAGCGCCTGTAATTAAGATGGTTTTTTTCAAAAAGAAATTTTCTCAAAAGTAAAGAATTACTGCTTTGCAAATTTAGCCATGATATGTAAAAGAATAACTCTCTGTGGGAGAGGAATCGTGAGTATAAATAAAATGGCGGTATAGAAACAATCCTATTACCCATATTCTTAAATGGAATACGGAATTCTTGATAATACTTTGAAAAGAATCAATTTACCCGAAAGTGCAATTTGTCCTCTGTTTTTTACTGATGGAACTTTCAATGTTCTGTTTTCTTATCCTGAGAATGTTTTGGATTGGCTGAAGTATTTGAAAGCAAATAAAACGGATTCATCCTTGCATTTTCTTTTTGAAAATGATAAGTACACTATAATTACTCTGATGAGAGCGATGGATGATTTTTTCAGAAAGAGGGATGAAATTAGTATTAGTAAAGAGAGAGGCGACCGATTACGAATTTCTACTAAAGACGGAGAACCATTTAATATTGAAGTTGATGTACAAGATAGTAGTAAAATAAATGAAGAAGCTAAAAAACGAGTAATCGCTTTTCTGAGATTACTTTCTGAAACTACCGGTTGGTCATATAAACCAGAAGCATGGCGATGGGATAAATATTCTCTTTATAAATTCACAAAGAAAGATTTTACAGGATCTGGGAAACGACTTAATGGAGGAACATTTGAAGAGTTCCTAAAAAAAGAACCGTTGTCATGGGCAATGACAAGTGGGGACAACATTGAATACACTTTGGAAGAACCCTCCAAGATGTTCTAAGCAGGGAATTCTAAACTCTGTGTTTTATTTATTCTCTCACTGGAAATTTTACAATACTCTTCTGAAATTTCAAACCCAACATATTTGCGATTTAATTTGATAGCGGAAACGGCTGTTGAACCACTGCCCATCATTGGATCAAGAACAATTCCATTTGGCGGACAAAAGCAATTAATAAAGTCGTGAGGGATTTTATCAGGAAATGGAGCGGGATGTTTTCTCTTTGTAGGATCTTTATCACCTGCGTTGAGATATTCCCAAATTGTTCCTCTGCATTTCATCGGATTGATTACAAAGGTTTCTGATTTTGCTGTTAATCCATTTGTTTTTCTGTTTGCCCCACCCGTCATTGTTTTGTTGCCATGCTTTGAAGGAATTTTCAACGGCTCTTTGTTGAAGTATTGAGGTCTGTCGCCTTTGAGAAATATCGGCATATATTCATGGTCCATTCTAAACCTTTGTTTCCACCAAGCTGCATCCATCCCGAATTTTTTGTAGATAACACATTCAAACAATCTGAACCCTGCATTGTCGCACCAATCAATCACCGTCCGAAAAGTAGTAAGCGATTTTGCAAAGTTTACTGTTTGGTCTTGCATAACTAAGGCAGCAATTCCCCCGGGCTTCAACACTCTGTAAAGCTCTTTGCCAAGTTGCGATAAGTCAATTTCAAACCCATGATAATCCCGAATATTGTCATACGGTGGGGATGTAACAACCAAGTCAATACAATCATTTGGGAATTTGCTCAGCCCCTTAATACAATCTTGATTCAATATTTTATTGACAGGAACACTAATGTCAGCGTGATTCTTCGTTTCTAACAAAGCTGGATTCATTCAACTTTTTTTAAATTTAATAAAAACTGTGTTCAACTAATAAGTGCAACTTTTAGTTTTTGTAAAAAAACAGTGTTTGGGGATTGATAATTAAATTTTCGTACAGGTCTTTCATTAAGCATTTCTTCTTCCTGTTACAATTACTCTGAAACCACTTCCGGCAAACTTTTCAGCGATAGCTTTTCCAAAACCGGAAGTAGTGCCTGTAATCAAGATAGTTTTTTTCAAAAGAAAATTTTTCGAAAGTAAAAAACCAGTTCGGACAAAATATATTGTTGTGGACGATCGCTCTGACATAACAAGTGATTTTCGGCTTTGCAATAGGAGAAATTTTCCCACCTGCTCATCAAAAACCCAACCCGAAGTGAAAACCTAAACTAATATGTAAGTCTTCAGGGTCATAAGCAAATGCCAGGTTCGGTCCCAGATGAAAATTTTTAACTTCAAATGGTATTGTTGCATGAAAACTACAAGTAAAGGCAGGTAAGTATAAAAGAAA
>CAYRJA010000055.1:0-20120 GCA_964424455.1 uncultured Bifidobacteriaceae bacterium | reverse complement strand
TTGAAGGAGATGGAATAATATCAGACTTTACAGGCAACTATTCTGATTATAGAGATAGTGTTCAGCAAAAGGGGAGAAAAGAAAAAGAGATGAAACGCGAAGAAATAAAAGAAGATAAAATCGCTTCGCAAAAGGTGCAATCAAGAATCAGCTACAAAGAAAAATTTGAGTTTGAAAACCTTGAAAAAGAAATCGAACTACTGGAGCAAGAACAACAACAACTCACAGAAAAATTACAAGAAGTAAATGTTCCACATACTGAACTCGAACAATGGGGAAACCGGTTGAATGAAATAATTAAACTTATTGATGAAAAATCAACACGCTGGTTAGAGTTGTCTGAACTAAAATAGCACCCCTCTAAATTGAATAACAAAGACTATCAACAGCTTCTTCCTGCTCTTCCGAATCTACCGGGCGTTTATAAGTTTATTGATTCAGAGGGCAAGCTGATATATGTCGGGAAGGCAAAAAATATCCGTAAGCGTGTAAGTTCTTATTTCAACCGCAGCAACAATACAGGAAAGACTGAAGCGATGGTGAAAGTAGCCGCCCGTGTGGAGTTTACAATAGTAAATTCGGAACAAGATGCGCTGTTACTTGAAAACAACCTGATAAAAAATTTTCAACCTCGCTATAATGTAAATCTTAAAGACGGAAAGTCTTATCCGTATATCTGCATAAAGAAAGAAAGGTTCCCGCGTGTATTTCTTACGCGAAGGTTTATCCGCGATGGTTCAGAGTATTATGGTCCTTACACTTCTGTGAAAAGAGTAGAAACCATTCTTGAATATATCAGAGGTTTATTTCCTCTGCGCAACTGTAATCTGAATCTTTCAGAAAAAAATATTGCGAATAAAAAATTTAAGGTCTGTCTCGAATATCATTTAGGTAATTGTAAAGGTCCGTGTGAAGGACTTCAATCGGAAGAAGATTATAACAACTCAATTCAGCAAATCAGAAATATTCTGAAAGGTGATTTGAAAGTTGTAATTGACACTCTTAAAACTTCTATGAACGAGTATGCTTCACTTCTTCAGTTTGAACAAGCAGAGGCGCTCCGGAAGAAAATTGATATGCTTCGCGAGTATCAAAGCCATAGTACTGTAGTGAATCCGAAAATCAGCAACGTGGATGTATTTGCTTTTACAGATGGAGAGAAAACTGCTTTTGTAAATTATATGAAGTTGGTTAATGGTTCTGTGATTCAGACAAAAACTATAGAGCTTCACAAAAAAATAGAAGAGCAAAAAGAAGATTTGCTTTCTCTTGCAGTAAATCAACTGCGAAGTGAGTTTAATAGTCAATCTGATGAAATCATTGTTCCTTTTAAAATTTCACCACCTGATGAAAAAATAAGAATTACTATTCCATCGAAAGGTGATAAACGAAAGTTGTTAGAGTTAGCAGAGAAGAATGTTTCATACTATAAACTTAATCTTGCTACATATAGCTCTGGAAGAACCCTATCTTCTGCTGAAAGAATATTAAAGCAACTCCAGGAAGATTTAAGGATGAAAGAGCTGCCAACTCGTATTGAGTGCTTTGACAACTCAAATTTCCAGGGAAGTTATCCGGTAGCTTCAATGGTTGTTTTCAAAAATGCAAAGCCATCAAAGAAAGATTACCGTCACTTTAATATTAAAACTGTAGAAGGTCCGAATGATTTTGCTTCAATGGAAGAAATCATATATCGCCGTTACAAAAAGTTTGGCACTGAAGAAAACATAGAGCAAGAATATCCAAAACATTCAAATAACAATTCTGTTTCCTCTGCTGAAATAGAAGAAAATGAAGATACGCTCCCTCAACTAATAATTATTGACGGCGGCAAAGGGCAACTCAGTTCTGCTGTAAAAATTTTGGAACAACTCGGCTTACTCGGAAAGGTTACAGTTGTCGGAATTGCAAAACGATTAGAAGAAATTTATTTCCCGGATGATTCACTGCCGCTTTATATCAACAAAAAATCTGAATCACTGAAACTCATTCAAAGGATAAGAGATGAAGCGCATCGCTTTGCTATCACCTTCCATCGGAAGAAAAGAGAAAAGGGAACACTTAAATCTGAGCTTACTGATATTAATGGAATAGGGAGTGCAACAAGCGAAAAACTGCTTCGTCACTTCCGATCTATGGAAAAAATACGCAATGCAACCGGAGATGAAATAGCTGAAGTTATCGGCAAAGCAAAAGCGGAAAAAGTTATTGAACAACTGCAATCGAAAGAAAAGGTTCAGCACTGAATCATTTTCCAGATTACTTCCTATTTTCAGAAAAAGTAAAATGAAAATAATAGCTGTTACAATCAGCTCAAATTTCATTAGGGATATAAAACTTATCATGGGTTAATGATTTGAATAATGAATACTGAACAAGGAATATCGAGTTCTGAAGTATTAAAATCAAGGAAGAAGTTTAATGTTATCTCTCCATTATTTATTTTTTTTCTCATGCTCACGGTTCCTTTTTGCTGTTTCAACACTTTTCACAAAAATTGAAATCAATTCATTGCATTCCTTTAATCCATTTTCAATCAAGTTTATGTCTTTAGTTAAAGGAGCTCGTTTATTATTTTAAGCCCATTATTCGTTTCTCTTAATTCTTTTAAAAGGATTTTCAATTTATGAATGAAATCATTTCTTGATTCTGCTCCTTGTGCTTCTCCGTATTGAAGGGCAGGTGAGGTACCCGACCTTACAATCTGACCTGCAATATGGTTTCCTGCCCTTGAATTGAATAATGTCTCGGATATACTAATGATCAAAACTGCAAAATCAATCAATCTGTCTTCGAGATTAAATATCTTATTCTTCGATTCACTTATCTTTTTTATTTCATCATTCATGATTCCTTGTTCGATATTCATTATTTGATTATCAGAAATTAAAACTCAAGACCTTATTCATAATTGTTTCTGTTCCGGGTGCAACCAAATCTCTTATTAAAAACGGCGCTACGCCCATCACCACAATTCCAACCACTAAAATCCCGGCTGCCATTTTTTCATTCCATGAGGCATCAGTCAGATGATTGTAGTGAGTATTCTTTATTGGTCCCAATACGGTTTGACCAATGGTGCGGAGGATGTAAACTGCTGTTACAACTATAGAAGCACAGGCAAGGATGGTGGCAATACGGTAATATGTATCAGGATTTTGCCATGCACCCATGAACACCGTCATCTCGGCCACAAATGCGCTGAGTCCCGGCAATCCCAGTGAACATAATCCTGCAATAATAAATACAGTGGAAACGAAAGGCATCACTTTTAATATACCACCGAGTTGATTTAACATACGCGTATGTGTGCGGCTGTAAATCATTCCGATAGCGGCGAAGAAAAGAGCCGTCATTAATCCGTGCGATACCATCTGTAACACCGCTCCTGTAACAGCCGTTTGAGTCAGCATTCCAATACCGAGTAATACAAATCCACAATGACTAACGGAAGAATAGGCATTGATGTATTTCAAATCTTTTTGCATCATGGTGGCAAATGCGCCATAGATGATTGCTATAGTAGAAAGTAATATTATCAGCCATTGATATTCCTGAGCTGCCTGCGGCATCAGATAAGTAGCCACACGCAGGCAACCGTAACCTCCGAGTTTCATAGAGATGCCTGCAAGAAACATGGATGCAGCGGTTGGCGCTGAGGAGTGCCCGTCGGGTACCCAGGTGTGAAAAGGAAAGAGAGCGGTAAATGTTCCGAATCCGATGAAGATGAAGGGGAAGAAAATTAATTGTGCCTTAAGCGGAATATTCAGTTGTGAAATCTGTAACAGGTCGAAAGTGTGTGAACCGTTTACATCCGTATTAAAATACAATCCGAGTAATCCAACAAACACCAATGCAGAGCCACCCATGAGCATCAGTGCGAGTTTCATAGCGCTATACTCTTTCTTACCGCTTCCCCAGATTCCAATCAATAAAAATTTTGGAATCACCGCTACTTCCAGAAAAAAGAACATGGAGAATAAATCCAATGAAACAAAAAATCCATAAGCACCGAAAGCAAGGAAAGTCAGCAGGAAGAAAAATTCTTTACTCAATGATTCCACATTCCACGAAACCAATACTCCGGCAAGTACCACAAACGCGGTGAGTAAAATCATGGCGATAGAAATTCCATCTACACCGATATGAAAATGAATATTTAGCGGGGCAAACCATGTGTAACTGCTTTCAAAGAACATCTGCGTATGATTCCCCGATGCACTGACAGTCCAATATGCTGAGAGTAGCGCTATGGATAGTATAAACTGTAACACCGAGCCGGTAAGCGCCACGGCACGAACCTGTTTTAATCCTTTGGAAAATAGAATTCCAATGGCGCTAATAAAAGGTAATAGGATTAACAGGATTAAATTCATTTGGCTTTAATTATTTTTTCTGTTTGTTTTCTTCTTTGTGCCGCGCAATCAAAATTGCTTTATGCAACTTGTCTTTTAAGATTTTCATAGATGGCAGTTGGGTATAATATTGCGCCACTTTTATCCGGTTTTCTTTCAGCAGCAAAAGTTCAACATGTTCATCTGATTTATCCGAACAAAGGATTAATCCCACAGGAGCATTTTCTCCGTCTCTTTGCTCATGCGTTTCTAACCAGCGCAGATACAATTCCATTTGCCCCTTGTCGGCTGCGCGGAATTTCCCCATTTTCAAATCTATCGCCACAAGGCATTTCAAACTGCGGTGATAAAAAAGCAAATCAATTTTATAATCCGTACCGTCAATAGTGATGCGCTTCTGTCTTGCCAAAAATGCAAAATCGCTGCCCAGTTCAACAATAAATTGCTGCAACTGTAACAGTATAGCATCTTCCAAATCTTTTTCCGAATAAGTTTCTTTCAAGCCGAGAAAATCCAAAAGGTACGGGTCGCGGAAAACCAATTCAGGGACAGTTCCCGCACCGCCCGATATTTTTTTGAGTTCCTGCTTAATCAGTTTTGCCGGTTTCTTTGAGAGGGCGGTGCGTTCAAACAACATGCTGTCAATTCGATTGCGAAGCAGGCGTACGCTCCACCGTTCAGCGATTGCCATTTGAGTGTAAAACATTCGCTGAGTTTCATCTTCCAGTATTATCAATTCTATAAAATGACTCCAGCTCAATTCTTGCGACAGTGCCGCAAGAATCTTTTTATCAGGGAATGCTCTGTAAAATTTAAGCATCTTGTTAAGTGATGATGCATTATAACCCTGACCGAATTCTGCCGTCAATTTTGGCGACAGTGTCGCCAAAATCTCTTCGCCATAAGTTGCGCGGCTACCTTCCAGAATATGGTGATGAATTAATCTGCCAATATTCCAGTACAACTGCGTGAGCGATTGGTTAACTGCCACCGCCACTTGCTTCCGCGCCTGCTCCACCAGCGACTTTATTTCACCGAAAAGCAAATCCGGCTTCTTGATTTTAACGGATGCTTTTTTCTTTTTTGCTTTATCCATTTAATTTAAACTTTCCATGTTTTAAAAACCTGGAAGGTTTGTTTGAGGGACGAAAGTATTAAAACCCAGATAAAATAAGCAGATAAATCTCAGCCCTAATTCTCTTTGTATTTATTATGATAGCGACAAAAGAGTTTTACTTTTATACTATAATTCTGCAATTTGCCAGAGCGAAAATATGCTTGCAGGAATCTTGCAGTACAATTAACAGATACTTTAAGTTGTTAGACAGAAAAACTATACAGCAATGAAAAATATTTTTTACAAATCAATTTGTTTGTCGTTATTCCTTTTGATTGGAATAGCATCTTTTGGACAAAATAAATCTTTCAGTACTCAGAATTTTACAAACCCTTTTACTTCAATTAAGAAAGATACAGGGCAAATTGTTATTCAACCGAAAACACAAAATCAGCTTGTAACTCAGAAAAAAAAGAATTTTACTATTCAAAAAGAAGGAAATTATTTCATGATTCAGTTCAAAGATGAGAGTGAAGTAAATGGGACTGAATTTTTTAATACATTCTCAAATGAATTGAAATCTTCTAATGAAGATAGTTTCAAATTAATAAGAACCGAAAATGATGAAATTGGTTTTACACATTTCCGATATCAGCAGCTATATAATGGAATTAAGGTTATGGGTGGAGAATATTTACTGCATGAAAAGAATGGAAAACTGATTTCAGCAAATGGAAATTTTTACTCCGGATTATCAATCCCTATTATCCCAACTCTTTCAAAAGAAAGAGCGATAGAAAACGCAATGAACTTTGTAGGTGCTGAAAAATATTTATGGAATAATAAAGATGAAGAAGATTTTCTAAAATCAGAGAAGAATGACACCAATGCAACTTATTCTCCATCGGCAGAACTGATTATTGCCCCCAAGGATGGTGTATATGAGACCGGTAATTTTCGGCTTTGTTACAGGATAAATATTGCTTCTGAAAAACCCTATGATATAGTTGATGTTTATGTGGATGCTTTAACAGGAGAAGTGATAAATAAGATTAGCAAAATTGCTCATGCTGATGTTACAGGAACCGGTAGTACGCTGTATAGCGGAACAAAATCAATAACAATGGATAGTTACAACGGCTCTTATCGTTTGCGTGAATCGGGCAGACCGATACAAACATTCAATATGAAAAATGGAACAAGCTATGCTAATGCAGTTGATTTTACGAACTCAACTACAAATTGGGCAAATACACAATCCTTGAATTCATTTACAATCAGTAAAGTAACAACAAGTTGGTGGTATGCTGTTTTTGCAGATGAATATCCTGACCTTTACATAATCGTGAAAGATGGTTCTAATGCTGTTGTTTAAAATGGAAGGAATAATTATGTGAATAATGCTTACCCACCTGTAACATTTAAGAACCTGAATATTTCCATGACAAACCCGCCTTACAAAGTTGAGATTTGGGATTATGATGTAATAGGAGACGACTTTGGAGGGAGTTATACCATCACACAAAGTTCTGGGACATTCACTTGGTCGGGAGGAGGAAATAATGGTTCATATAATAATTCTTTGAAGGGAAGAGCTGAACTTGATGTTCATTGGGCAATGGAAAAAACTTATGATTTCTATCTGACTCAATTAAATAGAAACAGTTTCGATAATGCTGGTGGATTAATTAAAAATTATGTTCATTATGATCAATCTTATGATAACGCTTTTTGGAATGGGAATGCTATGAGCTACGGGAATGGAAGCGGAAATCCGTTTAGTCCATTAGTAAGCATTGATGTTGTTGGGCACGAATTCTCTCATGCTGTTATTCAATATACTGCTAATCTTGTTTACCAGGGAGAATCTGGTGCATTAAATGAATCATTCGCGGATATTTTTGGAACGGCAATCGAATTTTACGGTGCATCTTCTCCAAATTGGACAATCGGCGAGAACTGCGTTGTAGTTTCACCTTATTATCTTCGTTCAATGTCAAACCCTAATAGTGGCATAGAAGGGCGTACTGATACATACGAAGGGACTTATTGGTCAGACCCCAACTCTGTAAATGACAATGGTGGCGTTCATACAAATAGTGGTGTTCAAAATTATTGGTTCTATTTGTTATGCCAGGGTGGAAGCGGAACAAATGACATTGGAAACCTATATTCTGTTAATGGAATTGGAATGACAGATGCTACAAAAATTGTCTATAGAAATCTTGCATATTATCTTACCTCTAACTCCAATTATTTGAGTGCTTACTTAGGTTCATTGCAAGCCGCACAGGATTTATACGGCAATCCTTCCACTCAATATATGGCTGTTCGTGCTGCATGGTATGCCGTGGGTATTGGTAATAATCCAACCAACTATTGCAGCGGAACGACTCGTCTTACTGCTGCAAGCGGCACATTCACAGATGGCAGCGGGAGCGCTAACTACCAAAACAATGCAAGATGCAAATGGGTAATTGCTCCTCCTGGAGCCACTCAAATCTTTTTAGATTTTACTTCTTTTGCTACGGAATCTGGTTACGATAAGGTGTATATATATGGAGGAACTGAGACAACGGGAACTCCTTTAATATATTCCGGCACCACATTGCCTCCTGCTATACAAACAACCGCTGGAGTGGGGGCGGCTACTATTCAGTTTATCTCAGACGAGAATACAACTGCGGCAGGATGGTCAGTAAATTATACTTCTGTTTATACAACACCTTCATGTGAAGGAGGTACAGTTTTGTCTAACCCATCCGGAACTTTTAGTGATGGTTCAGGAAGTGGTAATTATGGAAATAACCAGTTATGTTATTGGTATATAGCTCCCCCATGTGCAAAAACTGTAACACTTTCCTTTTCATCATTTAACACCGAATTGAATTTCGACGGTGTAATTGTTTATGATGATATGAATTTAACAAATGAGTTAGGAGATTTTTCGGGAACAAATATTCCTTCGTCTATTACATCCTATACAGGAGAAATGCTTGTAATTTTTGTCTCTGACTATACCAATACAAAGGCTGGGTTTACTGCAAATTATACTTCAACTGGCTCAGCGTATTGCTCCGGTACAACCACGCTGAATTCATCTGATAATGGAACTGTTTCTGATGGTAGTGGCGCTAATAACTACTGTAACAACTTAGACTGCAGGTGGCTGATTCAGCCGCCTCAGGCAAAAACTGTTACTCTAAAATTTACGGAGTTTGAACTGGAAGAACCCTCGTCAGATGGAAAAACAATTTATGATGCAGTTGAGGTTTACGATGGCGCTACTACTGCTGCACCTTTGCTTGGCAGATTTTCAGGAAGTAACCTGCCTCCTTCAGTTACTTCAACAGGCGGCAATATGCTTATCCGGTTTTATACTGATATGGGAGTAGTAAAACAGGGTTGGTCGGCTTATTATACTTCAACAACAACTGACTTTTGTACCGGAACAACTACTCTGACAACCCCGAGCGGAACTTTTGCAGACGGAAGCGGAGCAAGTCTTTATGGCAACAATGCAGATTGCAAATGGCTGATTCAGCCGTCCGGCGCTGCATCCATCACTTTAACCTTTACTTCATTTGATACTGAGCAGAATTATGACGGAGTAATTGTTTATGATGGTGACAATACTAATGCACCTCAACTCGGAAGTTTTAAGGGCAGCGCTATCCCACCGTCTGTAACATCAACCGGAGGTTCTATGCTCATTTGGTTTTTATCCGATGAAGCAATTCGTAAAAATGGATGGAGCGCTAATTATACTTCAACCATTGCTGCTCCTGTTCCTTCTTTTACAGCAAGTAAAACAACTATTTGTGCAGGAGATTGCATTCAGTTTACTGATAATTCTACCAATAGTCCGACAAGTTGGCTTTGGTCATTCCCAGGAGCAACTCCTTCTTCTTCAACAGCAAGGAATCCAACGAATATTTGTTACAACTCTGCAGGGGTGAAGAATGTGAGTTTGACTGTTACAAACAGCGGTGGGAGTAATCAAAAAACCATGAACAAATACATTAATATTAGCCCACTCCCAACTACTCCTTCCGTAACCGTAGCTCCATCAGACAATATCTGCGAAGGCGAAAGCGCTGCATTAACTGTTACAGATACCTGCACCGGTTGCACATATTTATGGACTCCGGGAAATAAGAGCGGAAAGATTTTATCTGTAACAGGTTCAGGAAGCTATACGGTAGAAGCTGCTAATAAATGCGGACAAACTTCTTCAAACCCTGTAAGTATTAATGTAAATTCATTGCCTCCTAAACCTGAAATTACAGTTAGTGGTAATCAGCTTCAATCAAGTGCTGCAACCGGAAACAAATGGTATCTTAACGGCTCGGTTATTTCCGGCGCTTCCGAACAAACATATTTGACTCAACAATCCGGAGATTATTATGTAGTTGTAACAGATGCAAATAATTGTTCAAGTCAATCCAATACAGTCAACATGACTTTAACGGGAATAGGATTAATCAACCAGAGTTCTTCGTTCTCCATTTATCCTAATCCTAATGACGGCTCGTTTGAAATCAGTTTTTCAAACTTCAGTGACATTGCGGAATTACAGATATTCAATACTATCGGTCAAAAGATTTTCTTTGAGCCGCATCTTGATACTAAGAAAGCAATGAACATTTCATTAGGAGAATTACCGGAGGGAATATACTTCGTTCAGGTGTTCAGTAAGAGTGGAGTGGAGGTAAAGAAGTTTATTATTAATAAATAGAGCGAATGAATGATTTACGGATTATAGAGTAATTCAGGATATGGTAGAAAATTTCCACCGCAAATTCCGAGATGGTTAAAATTTAACTACTCCGCTTTACCGATATAGATTCGTTAAATCTTATCTATCTTTGAATTATGAAAGCCATCATAGAAACTAATAATAGAAATCTGTTTAACTCATTGGTTAAGTTTCTAAAGTCAATAAATGTTTTTGTAAAAACAGAAGAAACTACCTCAACTAAAAGAAACAGACAAAAAGAATCCGGTAGAAAGTCATTTAACCCGAAGGAATATGAAGGGATTTTAAGTCACTTGAATTTAGATACAGAAAAAGAATTACTTAACATGAGAAGTGCATGGAAGAGAAATTCCTGATTGATACCAATATCCTCATCTATTTCTTAGATGGAAAAATCCCTGAAAGTCAACAAAAAAAGCTAAGAGAAATCCTGAAAGTTTCTTTCAATATTTCAACCATTTCAAATATTGAAATATTGGGATGGCATAAGATAACCAAAGAACTGAAGATAAGGCTAGAGGAATTTTTATCCCACGCTAAAGTTATTTATCTTGATAAACTATTGAGAATAAGTCAATAGAAATAAAGCGCAGTCATAATACAGCAACTCCCGACTGTATCATCGGAGCCACCGCTATTGTAAATAATCTGACTTTAGTAACAAGAAATGAAGGTGATTTCAAAAATATCAAAGAGTTAAAGATTTATAATCCCTTCAACCTTTAAAAGAATAAAGCGAGAAATTGTTGATGGTATCTTGTGTGAATATTTATTTCCACCAGTAAATAAAAATCAAAACTAACCCCACCACCCCTCCAAAAAAATAAATTGCATAACCCTGCACTTTTCCTGACTGGAGTCCTTTAATCAGGGAGGAAATTGCTGCTGTTACACTTGCCAGCAGGTTCATCAATCCGTCCACTATATTTTTATCGAACCATGCGGCAGGTTTCCCCACAAGGTTGAAGATTACTTTCTTCGTAATGAAAAGGTAAATCTCATCAATGTAAAATTTACGGTAAGCAGCGCTATAAATTCCTCCAAGTGATGATGAAATATTTTCTGCTTTGTCGTTTTGTTTTTGATAAAGAATAAATGCAATAGAAATTCCCACTAAGCCAAGCGCTACAGGGATAATTGAAAAGCTGATAGGTATTCCTTCGCCATGAATCGGAATTCCATCTGCTGTTACAAGATTTGAAAAGGGAATAAAGCCGACAACAAGCGTACATACTGAAAGAATAATAAGTGGAATTTTCATTGACAAAACACCCTCACTATGGTGTCCTTCATGATGAGGTGTTTCTCTGTTCCAGAATATTCTAAAATATAAACGGAACATATAAAACGCTGTGATGCCGGAAGTGATTAATCCAAATATGTAAATCAACTTATTGGATTCAAAAGCAGCATAGAGAATTTCTTCCTTAGAGAAAAATCCTGCAAACGGCGGTACTCCTGCAATTGCCAAACAGGCGATAAGAAATGTGATGTGTGTTACAGGCATAAGCTTACGCAAGCCACCCATATCTTTCATTTCATTACTGTGAACAACATGAATTACAGCGCCGGCACAAAGGAATAGCAACGACTTGAAAAATGCATGAGTAAATAAGTGAAACATAGAGGCAGTGTAGCCCAACCCCTCTTCACCACCGTAGCTTGAAACACCGAGTGCAAACATCATATAACCAATCTGTGACATGGTGGAATAAGCGAGTACTCGTTTGATGTCTGTTTGTGTACAGGCGATAATGGCAGCAAACAATGCGGAGAATGCGCCGGTGTATGCAACTACCTGTAACGCTGCTGCATTTGTAAATACCAATATTGGGAATAACCTCGCTATCAAATACACTCCTGCCACTACCATCGTTGCTGCATGAATCAACGCTGAAACCGGAGTAGGTCCTTCCATTGCATCGGGCAGCCATACATGCAGTGGAAACATTGCCGACTTTCCTGCGCCACCGGCAAATACCAATACAAGTCCCCATGTGAGTGCAGAAATTCCCAGAAACGAACCATGTATTGCTGTGATAAGTTGAGGAGAAGGTTCAGCAAGCCGTTCAATTAAAGTGGTAAAGTCAAGTGTTTCTCCATAGAAAGCAAGAATCAGAATTCCGATAAGAAAACCGAGGTCTGCAAAGCGTGTTACAATAAATGCTTTCTTGGATGCGGCAACTGCAGAAGGTTTGTCATAATAGAAACCAATAAGCAGATAGGAGGAAATACCCACCAACTCCCAGAAAATATATATCTGAAAAATATTGGAGGACAAAACCAATCCAAGCATGGAAAAGGTAAACAGCGACAGGAAAGCATAGTATGCAGCAAACCGTTCCTCACCTTTCATGTAGCCTAAACTATATATATGAACCATCAGCGAAACGAGTGTTACAACGACAATCATCATCACTGAAATCGGGTCAAGAATAATTCCCATATTAATGGAAAGATTGGGAGAGAATTGAAGCCATGTGTAGTTCAGCGCAACAATCTTTTGATAAACTCCATTGACCTTTCCGCTAATGAAAAAATAGTTGTAAGCTGTAACAAGCGAGATGACAGTTGAAATAAGCAGTAAACCTGTTCCGATAATTCCGGAAAAGTTTTTGAAATATTTTCTTCCGAATAATCCTAACAAAAGAAAACCTGCAAGAGGGAGTAAAGGAATCAGCGATATATACAATTCATTTCTCATTCAGAATCTTTTTCAATATCGAATATTGAACAAGGAATAATGAAGTTTGTTTTCTCATTCCTTCGATATTCGTTATTCTTTGTTCGTTATTCATTATTCAATTAATATTTCATTTCTCCTGCATCTTCCACATCAATGGAATGATGGCTTCTGTATAGATTGATGATGATGGCAATGGCAACAGCCGTTTCTGCTGCTGCAATAGCAATAATAAAAATGGTAAAGAAAACTCCATCCAAGTTGTCAGAGTGGAGGTATTTATTGAATGTAACAAAATTGATGTTCACGCTATTCAGCATCAGTTCAATCGCCATCAGCATGGTAATGATATTTCTTCTGGCAAAAAGTCCATACATACCAATAAAAAACAGTGCGGTGCTGACAAATAACAAGTGTGACAGTGGAATACCGTTCATGGATTTTGAATTTCGAGTTCTGAGTTTTGGGTTTTGAGTTCTTTTGATTCCTGAAAGTCGTTTGATTTATTCAACTCACGATCCGAAACACTAACCTCAAAACTTTTTTCCGGATTTGATTTAATCGCAATCACGATACAACCAATCATAGCGGCTAACAGCAAAATACTTACTACTTCAAACGGCAATGCGTAACCGGTTTCTTTTGTATCAAGTAGCTGAGCGCCAATATCAGCCACATCTGCCTGAAGCGGTGAAGCAGAAGATTGTTTAAAACTATTTTGATAGATCAATGAGTAACTCAATGCAAATCCGAACAACACGGCAAGAATGGAAGAAATATTTCTGACTGTAACAGGCGCCGGCATTTTCTCACCTGACTTTTGAGTAAGAAAAATAGAAAAGATAATCAGCACCACTATACCGCCTACATAAACAATTACCTGTACTGCTGCAATAAATTCCACTCCCATCCAGAAGTATAATCCTGCCACTCCAATGAGTGAAAACAGCAACCAGATAGCCGCACGAAAAATCTTCCTTGTTGTAACAGAAAGAACTCCTGCGCCAAGGATTAGGGCAGAAATAAGATAGAATATTATTTGACTTGCACTCATTTTTGTGATTGCGGATTGTGGATTAGTGATTGCGCATTAAAAGGACAGTTTGTGGATTTACTTTCAATCCGAAACTGGCAGTTCGCAATATGAAATATTTTATTCAACTCCTTCTCTGATTTTTGAACCGGGTTTATTTAATTGCTTAATCAAATCGTTTCTGTCAAATACACTATGCTCGTAAGTCTGATCCATCTTGATTGCCGAAGTAGGGCACGCTTCAATGCACAAGTTACACATGGTACACATATCGAGATGATACACAAAAGTGTCCAATGCTTTCTTCTTTTTGCCGTCGGGAGTTGTTTCAAATTTTGTAACAATTTTAATTGAACCATTCGGACAGGCAATTTCACAAGCCGTACAACCGGTGCAGGCGTGTTCGTTATTTTCATCGTGAATCAATACCACTTCTCCTCTGAACCGTTCAGGCAGTTGCGGTTTTACATCCGGATACTGCTGTGTTACAATTTCCTTTTTAGGGTGAATGAAATAATATCCGGTCATCTTCATTCCCTTGAGAAGTGATTTCACTCCTTTGTAAACATCTGATATGTATTTAGCAATAAACATTAATCTTTATCTTTTTCCATTCTGTAACCGATTCTTTTTCTCTGCTTAGTTACAGGGTTTAATAATTGCTTCAGCGCCTCAAAAATTATTTGAATTTCTTTATCGTGCTTGTTCATTCTTTCATCATGTTTCAGGAGTTTTTTCTCAAGTTGTTCAAGTTTCAACAAAACATCTTTGTGCGTCAGAAGAAGTTCCCGGATTTTTGAAAATACTCTGATGATTTGAATGTTTACCTGAATGGCAGTTGAACTATTTAATACACTTGACAGCATAGCAACACCTTGTTCCGTAAACACATAAGGCAAAAACTTTGAATGTTGCCCCCTCTTTAAGATTCCAAATTGGAATCTTAAAGATTCATACTCCTCCCTGATCAATTGAAACATAAAGTCCTCAGGGAACCGTTCTATATTGCGTTTAACTGCCTTATTCAGATTTCCTGTGGAAACTCCATAAAGTTTAGCCAAATCTCTATCAAGCATAACTTTCTTGTTTCTGATAAGATAGATCTTATTAGTAATTCTTTCCTCAGTAATATGAATCAGTTCTCCCATTTAAAAATGCCATTTCATAATTGCTATAAAAGTTATCAGCAACAAGTTAAACATGCTGATAGGTAACAAGTATTTCCACTCTAAATTTAATAATTGATCAATTCGCAAGCGGGGAAATGTCCATCTGAACCACATAATCAGAAATATCAGAAAAAATGTTTTCCCGAAAAACCAAAGTGACGACGGAATATAATCCATTGCTCTGTTAAATGATTCCCAGTTCCCTATGTGAAAAGGCATCCATCCGCCTAAAAAAAGTATAGCGCCGATAGCACACACTATAAAAATATTGATGTACTCTGCCAGAAAAAACAGAGCGAACTTCATTCCTGAATATTCAGTATGAAACCCGGCAGTAAGTTCTGACTCCGCTTCCGCCATATCAAACGGCGCACGGTTAGTTTCTGCTGTTACAGCAATGATGAAAATAACAAAAGAAATGATGGCAGGAATATGTCCTTTGAAAATCCACCATCCGTTTTGCTGCGACTCAATAATCTCTGAAATCTGTAAACTTCCCGAAAGAATAACTATAGAAAGTATGGATAGTCCTGCCGATAATTCATAGCTGACTATCTGTGCGCCGCTGCGCATAGCGCCTAACAGTGAATACTTATTATTACTTGCCCATCCTGCCATTAAAATCCCGATGACCGAAATAGAAGAAACTGCCGATACATACAACACTCCGATGTTCAAATCCCAAATCTGAAACCCTTTTGCAAATGCAATCGGTGCAAGAATCAGCATGGCGGCTATCATCACGATAAATGGAGCCAAATTGAAAAGAAACTTATCTGCACCGTCAGGAGTAAGTCCTTCTTTCATCACCAGTTTTAAGGTGTCAGCCGTTGTCTGAAAGATTCCCATAGGTCCGACACGATTAGGTCCAACGCGTATCTGCATAACAGCAGAAACTTTTCGTTCCATAAAAACTAATATTAATCCCAGTACGGCAAATAAACCAATGACCAATAATCCAATAATCACAAACTGTAACAGTAGAGCAATGGTTGGATCGAAGGTTTCATTCAGCCATATATTTACCAAGTGGGTTATATTTTCTAAGCTAAACACTCTCAATTTTGGGTTTTGTGTTGTGAGTTTGGTGTTATTGGTATTCTATCTTTAAATTTTCTCCCTCTGACTTCGGATTGATTCAGATAATTAATCAAGCCACCAATCATGTTTCCAATATCTTCTCCGAGAGAAATTATTTCTTTTAGTTTTTCTTCCGGGATATATTTTCTGTCAAACGCTCTATAAAGTTGTGATCGGGATTCCGCACACGAACCTTTTGCTATAGTAAGAAAGTGAATGAATTCTAATTTTCCGCCTCTTTCAAAGCCCTCTGCAATATTATCCATAACGGAACCACTGGAGTCATTGATTTGATCTCTGAATTTAAAGTCTTTCGCAAACTTTCCTTCTTCCGTTAAAGGATAGATCTCCTTGGAGAAGATTCTTGCTTTCTTCCAAACCTCTAAATCTTCAAATCTTTTTATGGTTGCCATTTACTTTATTTTTACTCGTGACTCAAAACTCACAACACAAAACTTTTAACGATCTATATCCGGTATTACTAAATCTAATGTTCCCATTGTTGCTATCAAATCGCCAATCTTACTGCCGCGAGTCATCTGGTCGAGGGCTGAAAGGTTAGAAAATCCGGGTGAACGGAATTTAATTCTGTAAGGAGTAGTTGCTCCTTCGCTGATGATGTAAACCCCAAACTCGCCGCGCGCCGTTTCCACTCTCGTATAAAACTCTCCTTTCGGTAATTTCAAAACTGCTTTTGTTTTCGCCTGAAAATCTCCTTCGGGGATATTATCAATCAGTTGTTCAACAATGCTAAGCGACTGATCCATTTCTCTGCGGCGAACCATGTATCTGGAAAAAGAATCACCGCCGGTTTCTATCACTTCCTCAAACTGAACTTTATCGTAAACTTCATAAGGATATAATTTCCGGATGTCACACGATACTCCGCTTGCACGTGCCACCGGTCCTGTACAGCCATAGGAAATAGCGTCTTCTTTAGAGAGGAATCCTACTCCTTTTGTTCTATTTTGAAAAATGATATTTCCGGTTAATAAGTCATCATACTCATGAATTTTCTTTTTGTACTGTGTAATAAAATCTTTCACACGCTTCTGAAAATTCGGATGAATGTCTGCCATTACTCCACCGGGCACATTGTAATTCATGGTAAGCCGTGCGCCACAGGTTTCTTCCATAATATCATTAATGGTTTCTCGCTCACGGAAAGCATGAAAGAACGGAGTGAAAGCGCCTAAGTCCATTGCCATAGCGCCCCACCATAATTCATGTGATGCAATACGTGTAAGTTCATCTATCAGTACTCTAATTACCTGCGCACGCGGCGGAACTTCCAACTGCATTCCTTTTTCCACACACATAGCACACCCGTGATTGTTGATGTGAGCCGACAGATAATCCATACGACTTGTGATATAAATAAACTGGCGGTAAGTAAGCGACTCACACATTTTCTCTATAGAGCGATGAATGTATCCGAGATGCGGCTCTACCTTTTTTATCGTTTCGCCATTCAGTGTAATAATCAGGTGTAACACTCCATGTGTGGATGGATGTTGCGGACCTATATTTATCACTAAGTCGCCTTCTGCTGTTGTTCCTACCTGTTCAATCATTTTATTATACCTTCTATATAACTCTAAACCGTAAACTTCAAACTGTAACCCATTTTATAGCTTTATCATATTTACCGGATCTTCAAAATCTTTTCTCATTGGAAATTTTCCTTCCCATCCATCAGGTAAAATCAGCAAACGCAAATCAGGATGATTCAGAAATTTTACTCCGAACATTTCATGCTGTTCGCGTTCATGAAAATTAGCCGTCTTCCAGATGTCGCTGACTGTTTCTATCTCAGGATTATTTCTATCCAATTTTATTTTCACTACAAGTGTATGCCTGTGCAATGTGGAAGTAAGATGATACACTACCGACAAATGTGTTTTCCAGTCAACTGCTGTAACACAAAAAAGGAAATCAAAATCGAGTCCTGTTACAGTACGAAGTTGTTTTGCCATATTTTTCCACTGTTCTGGTTCTGCTGTAACAGTCAGCCACTCTCTTCCTTCTTCAAAAGTGATGGAAGGAAATACCTCACTCAACTTTGTTTTCAACTCTTCGTTAGTCATAGCGGCTTTTTCATTTCAGTTTTGATTTGTTCCCTTGTCATTCCACTTTTTATTTTCTGCTGAAGAGTTATCAGCGCATTCAATAATGCTTCCGGTCTAGGCGGGCAACCGGCTATATAAACATCTACCGGAATAACATGATCTGCTCCTTTTACTACCGAATAGGTGTTGTAAAAAAACGGACCTCCGCTAACAGCACACGCTCCCATTGCCACTACATATTTTGGATCAGGCATCTGGTCATACAACCTTTTCAGAACCGGCGCCATTTTATTTACGATAGTTCCGGCTATAATAATCACATCTGCCTGTCGCGGAGAAGCGCGGGCAACTTCAAAACCAAAGCGTGAGAAATCATATTTCGGAGAAGCGGTGGACATCATTTCAATTCCACAGCAACTGGTTGCAAAAGTCAGGGGCCACAGTGAGTTGGAACGCGCCCAGTTAATTATATCATCCAGTTTAGATGTTACAATTCCGCCGCCGGGTATTTCCTGAATTTTACCCGGGAATTCTTTTTGTCCTGTGTTTTTTACTTCTTCCACATTATTAGTTTGAAGTTTTGAATCTTCGGTTTATTGCCACACAATAAGTCGGAAACTCAAAAATACTTTTACATCCATTTCAATGCTCCCTTTTTGTGTGCATAAAGAAATCCCATAAAAAGAATAAACAGGAAGATGACTACTTCAACAAATGCCATCCATCCTATCTTTTTTACCACTACTGCCCAGGGATAAAGAAAGACTAACTCCACATCAAAAACAAGAAAGATTAATGCAAACAGATAATAGCCGACATTAAACTGATTCCACGGAGAGCCATGAGTCGGTACACCACATTCATAGGGTTCGCCCTTCTGAGGATTTTTTGTTGCCTTCAATAAAATTTTAGAAGCCAGAATACCTCCTGCAGAAAAAACTACCGCAGCTATAATTAAAACAATTAATGAACCCGGACCCATATTGTAATCGGCAAGTTTAAGTCAGTAAAGATTCCTGCTTGCTGACTTTTATCATTCAGCACAAGCAGAGCGGAAAAATAAAGAAAATTTTTAATCGGTTTAGGGTTTTGAGCTATAGGTGTGAATAGAGAACTCACAACTGGAACACAAAACAACAAACTAAGAATAACTATTTTTCCTCCTTCAAATTTATACCTCATGAGAAAATGGATTTGGATAACAGGAAGCATCTTGTTTTTATTTGTTTTACTTTTTCTGTTCCGCTATTCTATTCTTCGCGGAATAGGGGGCTATTTAATCGTAAGTGAAGCGGCTGAAAAAAGTGAAGTGATGTTTGTGCTTTCAGGGAGTCCGGTTGACCGCGGAACGGAAGCAGTGAAAATTTATAGTGAAAGCTTCGCGAAAAAAATTATCTGTACCGGTGGTAATAAGCCCGCTGATTTTGAAGCATTAGGGCTGGATTACTACGAAAGCCAGTTGACAAAATCAGAAATAGTCCGAAGCGGCGTGCCTGATTCGGTAGTGTTAGTGATTAATAAAGGTACCAGTACAAACGAAGAGAGCGATGTGGCGCTTGCCTACTGCAAGCAGAATAACATTCACTCGTGCATTGTATTGTCTTCCGCTTTTCACACACGCAGGGTGAGAAATGTGTTTAAGAAAAAGTTAGAGAAGGAAAATATTAAAGTAATTATTTGCAGTGCGCCTGCCCGAACTTACAATGAATCATCCTGGTGGGAAAGTGAGTATGGAATGATTGCAGTGAATAATGAATATGTTAAACTGATGTATTACTGCCTGAAATAAAAAAACGGGCATAGTAATTTATTTGAAAGAACAGATGTGGCGGATTTTAACATTACTGTAACACTTTCGACATAATACCAATTATAAATCGTAGATAGTCTGAAAAGAAGACAGGTAAAATTCATA
>CAYRJA010000054.1:0-20188 GCA_964424455.1 uncultured Bifidobacteriaceae bacterium | reverse complement strand
CTTTTTTCTTTTATACTTACCTGCCTTTACTTGTAGTTTTCATGCAACAATACCTATTGTAATTACCAATAAACGGGTTGCAAGAAGTGCTACTTTTACGCTGAGTTACATAAGCGATATAAATGCAACAGCACCATCATCATCCGGAAGAAACAGAACATTCACATTCCAACCACAGCCACGGAAGCCATGATGAACACCACGGAGGTCATCATCATCATTTAGCTGATTACCGGAACAGGTTTATAGTTTCAATATTTATCTCTATCCCGGTATTGATTCTTTCGCCAATGATACAAAGCTGGTTAGGATTTTCAATTTCATTCCCGGGAGATAAATATGTTTTAGCTGCGCTTGCCTCTTTCATATTCATTTATGGCGGTCACCCTTTTCTGAAAGGATTAAAAGAAGAGGTTGAAAAAAATGCCATTGGAATGATGACTTTAATCGGAGTAGCAATAACTGTTTCCTGGATTTACAGCATAGCTGTAACATTTGGATTGGAAGGAATGGATTTTTACTGGGAGATGGTTACACTGATAGACATAATGCTCATTGGACATTATTTGGAAATGAAATCAGTGATGGGAGCTTCAAAATCATTAGAGATGTTAGTAAAAATGATGCCGGCAACAGCTCATCTGATAGGAGGTCAGACTATTCGTGAAGTAGCAGTCAGTCAATTGAAGATAAATGATTTTATCCTTGTAAAACCGGGTGAGAAAATTCCTGTAGATGGAATAGTAACAGAAGGAGAAAGTTACTTGGATGAAAGTATGTTGACAGGGGAGAGTAAACCGGTAAAGAAAAATAAAGACAGCAAGGTAATAGGAGGGGCTGTTAACGGAAACGGTTCGATTACTATTAAAGTTTTAAGCACAGGAGAAAACAGTTATTTGAATAGAGTAATCAAACTGGTCGAAGATGCGCAAAAAGTAAAATCGAAAACTCAGAACTTTGCTGATCGTGCTGCAAAAATATTAACCTTTGTTGCATTGGGCGGAGGTATCCTCACTTTCGTAATTTGGTGGTTGTCCGGTTTTTCTGTTGCCTTTGCGTTAGAACGAATGGTTACCGTTATGATTATTTCTTGTCCGCATGCGTTAGGGTTGGCTGTGCCGTTGGTTGTCGCCATTTCTACTTCCGTAGCAGCTCAAAGAGGATTATTAATTCGCAACAGAACTGCTTTTGAAAACTCCCGACTGATAACAACAGTAGTTTTCGACAAGACAGGAACATTAACTAAGGGCACTCATACTCTACAGGAAATTGTAACACTTAACAATCACTATGAAAAAAACGAATTGTTAAGATTGGCATCAGGAGTGGAGCAGTACTCAGAACACTATATTGCTGCCGGATTATTAAGAAAAGTTAAGGAGTTGAATATTACAATACCCAAAGTAGAAAACTTCAGGTATCTGCCCGGAGTAGGTGTGGAAGGTATTGTAGATGGAAAAGCGGTAAAAGTGGTAGGATGGAACTACTTACAGAAGAAGAATATAACTTTTGAAAAACAGGAAATTGATACGACGGATACTGTTGTTTATATCCTGATTGAAAATACTGTAACAGGGTATTTTATTTTTGCCGATCAAATCCGGGAAGAATCCTTTGATGCTATACAGACACTGAAAAAAGAAGGAATAAAGAATTTTCTTTTAACCGGAGACAATGAGAAAGTAGCAGACAAAGTGAGTAAAGCACTGAAGATGGAGGGCTTCTTGGCAAATGTTCTCCCTCATGAAAAGCTGGAAAAAGTAAAAGAGCTGCAGAACAAAGGAGAGTTTGTAGCCATGACAGGTGATGGTGTAAACGATGCGCCTGCATTAGCACAGGCAAATGTGGGAATAGCTGTGGGTTCTGGCACCGATATAGCAGCGGAAACTGCTGATATTATTTTGGTAAACTCAAACCCAAGAGATATCGCCGGTTTAATTTTATTTGGGAAGGCAACTTACAGTAAGATGATACAAAATCTTTGGTGGGCTGCTGGCTATAATATTATTGTTATCCCTTTGGCGGCAGGCGTATTGTACAAATGGGGGATTTTGCTTGATCCGGCTGTCGGAGCAGTATTAATGAGCATGAGTACAATTATAGTTGCCTTCAATGCACAATTATTAAAAAGAGAACTGAGATAAAAAGAGAATTAGATATAAGCACAATGACCAACTTAAAGATTATAACATCTACCACCCGCGAAGGAAGTACAGGAATAGTGATTGCAGAATGGATTACAGAGATAGCAAAAAGACACAACGATTACCAAGTTGAATTACTTGATCTGTCGAAAATAAATCTGCCGTTTATGAACGAACCTAAGCACCCGCGATTCCAGCAATATAAACACGAGCACACCAAGAATTGGAGTAAAATAATTAATGAGGCAGATGCTTATATCATTGTTTTGGGCGAGTATAACTACGGCTTTCCGGCTCCTATAAAAAATGCATTGGATTATCTTTTCAATGAATGGAAGTATAAACCGGTTGCATTTGTAAGTTATGGAGGTGTCTCCGCAGGACTTCGCTCTTCTCAAATGCTGAAGCAGGTAGTAACTACTCTGAGTATGATGCCGTTACCGGAACAGGTTAATATTCCATTCCACACTCGTTTGATAGATGAACACCGCGTGTTCCATCCTGATGAAGCAATAATTAAATCAGCAGAAGTAATGCTGAAACAGTTGCAAAAATGGAGTGAAGCAATGAAGCCAATGAGAAATTGAATATAATGACAAGGAGTAATCCCATAAGTATTTGCTTAAAAGGGTTGAGCCAGATTATGCTGCAGGAAAATATACTGACTGGTCTTTTGTTCTTAGCCGGAATAACTGTAGGATCATGGCTGATGGGTGTGGCGGCATTAGTATCTGTAATCACCGGAACTGTAACAGCCTTTATTTTAAAATATCCAAAAGAAAATATTGAGAGCGGACTTTATGGATTCAGCGCTGCATTGACAGGAGTTGCACTGACTTTATTTTTTGAACCTGCACTTATCATTTGGATTTGTATAGTTGCCGGATCTGTGTTGGCGGCAATAATTCAGCAATTATTTATAAAAATGAAAATGCCGGTTTTCACTCTGCCTTTTGTGTTGGTAACTTGGGTCTTATTCTTTTGCCTGAGTAAATGGTATCCTGATTATTTAAAAAGTAATCCGGCTCAAGAAATCAGCAGTTGGGAAATCTATTTCTTTGCTGTTAAAGGGTTTGGACAAGTAATTTTTCAGGGAGGGATAATGTCGGGAATTATTTTTTTGATAGCCGTATTTATCAGTTCTCCTGCAGCCGCAATTTATGGGCTTGTCGGGGCAGTGATTTCTACATTTATCGCTATGATTTTCTCAATGCCCTCTTCAGAAATAAGTATGGGATTGTTTGGTTATAATGCGGTGTTGAGCGCTATTGTTTTTGCAAATAATAAAACAGGAATCAGAAATGTTATTCTTATGCTGACAACCGTTATGCTGACAGCAGGTATCAGCATCGTAATGTATAGGTATAAAATGCTGCAGCTCACTTTCCCATTTGTTGCTGCCTCCTTTATTGCTGTAACACTAAGTAAAAACAATTCTGATTCTCCAGAATTTTCTGAGCAGGAGTTGTAAGTGCTTATTAAACTTATTAGCAATACTGTTCATTACAGAAATCTTAATTTCTAAAATTCATTATCTGCTTTACCTACAAACAGTAACTTTGCGGGCAAAAAAAATAGTGCAATTCAAAACTATAATAGAGCCATTCCGCATAAAATCAGTTGAGCCGTTAACCCTCAGCACAGAAACGGAAAGAGTAGAATTCCTAAAACGAGCACATTACAATCCATTTCTTCTTAAAAGCGAGCAAGTAATCATTGACTTACTTACCGACAGCGGTACTTCTGCTATGAGCAGTAAACAGTGGGCAGCGCTGATGGATGGTGATGAATCTTATGCAGGAGCTAAGAGCTGGGAACATTTTGAAAAAGTGGTTCATGACCTTACAGGTATGCCGCATATTCTCCCTACGCATCAGGGACGTGCAGCAGAAAGAATCCTATATGGGCATTTAGGTGGAAAAGGAAAATACTTTATCAGTAACACACATTTTGATACCACGCGTGCAAACATAGAATACAGCGGCGCTACTGCTATAGATATTCCTGCTCCTTCATCAAGCCATCTCGATGAAGATTTACCATTCAAAGGAAATATGGATACAGAGAAGTTAGAAAAACTGATAGTTGAGTTAGGAGCAAAAAATATCAGCGGTGTTATTCTTACTGTAACAAACAACAGCGGAGGCGGCCAGCCGGTGAGCATGAGTAATGCTAAAGAGATAAGTAAGATCTGTCATAAAAACGGAATCCTCTTTATTCTTGATATGTGTCGCATTGCTGAAAACAGTTACTTCATCCATGAGAAGGAAGAGGGATACAAGAAATTCTCTTACAAAGAAATAGCTCAGCAGATGTGCGCTCTTGCCGATGCGTGTGTGATGAGTGCAAAAAAAGATGCACTTGTAAACATGGGAGGATTTCTTACGCTGCGCGATAAAAAACTATCAGACGCCTGTGTTCAGTTGCTGATAATAACTGAAGGATATGCCACTTACGGAGGACTGGCAGGTCGCGATATGGAAGCTATTGCAGTAGGATTGCAGGAAATATTTGATCCGGATTATCTCCGTTACCGTATTCGCAGCACACAATATTTTGGTGAAAAAATCAGAAGCAAAGGAATTCCAATTATTTATCCCACGGGCGGTCATGCTGTATATGTAGATGCCAAAACGCTTTATCCGCACATTTCCCCGGAAAAATATCCCGGACAGGCATTAGTATGTGAACTGTATCGTATCGGTGGAGTTCGCTCAGTAGAAATTGGCTCTGTGATGTTTGGAAAATACGATGAGAAAGGAAAACTCATTCCTGCTTCACAAGAGTTAGTACGCCTTGCTATTCCGAGAAGAGTTTATACTCAAAGCCATATTGACTATGTTATAGAAGTGTTTGATGAAATCTTTCGTACTAAGGATAAAACGAAAGGACTCCGGATTACACAAGAGCCGGAATTTCTCCGTCACTTTACGGCACACTTTGAAAGAGAGAAATAAGTATTCACCTATGAAAAACAAAGACGGTATTCACTCTTCTGCAAACAGAATGTTAATACGAGTTGTTATATTAACTACCCATCCTTAAACTACTTTTGTGCAGGGAATTACAATCAAGACAGATTGAATATGAACAGAGCTAACTCACACATCATTAGTGTAACAAAAATCTTTTCGTTTGAAATGGCGCACCTGATTTCTACTCACAAAGGAGGGTGCAGCAGTATGCACGGTCATTCTTATGAACTGCATGTTACACTGAAAGGAGAAATAAAGAAAGATTCACACAGAGCGGATTATGGAATGGTATTAGATTTTGCTGACTTGAAAGAGATAGTAAACCGCGCAGTGATTAATCAGTTTGACCACGCCTGTGTTATCAGTAAGAACTCAGGGATAAAAGCAAATAAAGAGATTGGAGATAAAATTATCTATTCCGATTATGAGCCGACTTGCGAAGAATTGGTTTGTGATTTTGCAGAAAGAATTCAAGACCAGTTAACTGATAAACACTTATTACACAGAGTAAGATTGTGTGAAACAAGAACATCTTATGCTGAATGGCTTCGCACCGACAATAATTAATTCTATGAAAAAGAAAGTAAACCATAAAACACCGGTAGAATCAGAAACTATTACCACACAGGTAGTCTGTCCAAACGATACTAACCCGATGGGATTATTACAAGGAGGAAGATTAGTGGAATGGATGGACACCACTGCGGCAGTAACAGCCCAGACTCATGCGGGGCGGATTGCTGTAACAGCATCTATTGATAGTTTAATTTTTAAACGACCGGCAAGAATCGGAGATATCATTTCTATAAAAGCAAAAATTACCCGCGCCTTTGATACCTCTATGGAAATTTTTGTAGGCGTGTGGACCCGTAAGGTCATAAGCAAAGAAGAGTATATGACCAATGAAGCTTATTTTACTTTTGTTGCTCTTGATGACAACGCACACCCGACAAGAATTCCACAGGTAAAACCCACAACCAAAGAGGAAAAAGTTACTTATGCAGCAGCGTTGAAGAGAAGAGAAGGAAGAAGAAAGGGGAAATAAATATAGGTATCCTTTAATTTTTAAAATTGCAGATTCTGTTCATTACCTGTTTGTAAAACATCAGAAGTATTGAATAATAAAAAGAATCTGATAATCTTTGCCACTCAAAAAACTAAAAACAAAAACTATGGGAAGAGGAGATAGAAAAACGGCAAAAGGAAAACGATTCCGTCATTCATTCGGAAAAAGTCGTCCACACAAAGTGGAGAAAAGTGCGACAGTAAAATCAACTGATGCAAAAAAGGAAACTAAAGTGAAAGCTGAATCAAAGCCAAAAGCTAAGGCAAAAGCAAAGAAGAAAGAAGAGTAAGAATTTTAATGATTACTGTGGGTGATGAACTATATCCGTAATAATAATCAACGGGTATTGACTTATTGGTGTAGTACTCATTAATAATTGACAAATAAGGATAGAGGACACACTAAAATTGTAAAACGCTAACTTTTATTTCCGAAAAGCATCAGAGAAACCGGATATTACAAAAACAAAAAACCCTCCGATTTATCAGAGGGTTTTTTGTTCAAGCAAAAATATTACGCATCTGTTTTCTCCTGCTTCTTCTGTTTCTTAATAGTGATTTTCAGCTTTTCGGTATCTTTGCTGTCAACATCTACAATCATTGTATCACCTGCTTTTACGGAAGAGTTGAGTATTTCCTCAGCAAGAGGATCTTCAAGATATTTCTGAATGGCACGCTGTAACGGACGGGCGCCGTATTTTTCATCATAACCTCTGTCTGCTATAAAATCCTTTGCTTTCTCAGTCAGGTCGAGATTAAATCCAAGATGTTTAATTCTACCATAAACATCTTTCATCATAATATCAATAATGCGATGAATATGTTCTTTAGTCAAAGCATTAAAGATGATAACATCGTCAATACGATTCAGGAACTCAGGAGAGAAAGTGCGCTTCAGTGCATTTTCAATTACTGTTTTGCTATGAAGGTCTTCCTGGTCCTTTTTAGCGGAAGTGGCAAAACCAATTCCTGTTCCGAAGTCTTTTAATTGACGAGCGCCGATATTAGAAGTCATAATAATCAAAGTGTTTTTGAAATCCACTTTTCGACCAAGCCCATCTGTGAGAATCCCATCATCCAACACTTGTAACAATACGCTGTAAACATCCGGATGAGCTTTCTCTATTTCATCAAGCAAGATTACAGAGTAGGGTTTTCTGCGAACTCGCTCAGTAAGTTGTCCACCCTCTTCATAACCAACATATCCGGGAGGCGCACCAATTAAGCGGGACACAGAGAATTTCTCCATGTATTCGCTCATATCAATTCTAATCAGAGCATCTTCAGTATCAAAAAGATAACGGGCAAGGACTTTTGCCAACTCAGTTTTACCTACCCCGGTAGGACCAAGAAATACGAAAGAGCCTATTGGTCTTTTGGGGTCTTTCAACCCTGCACGATTACGCTGTATGGCTTTAGTAATTTTTACTATTGCTTCGTCCTGACCAATCACACTGCCTTTTAATTCCTCAGCCATTTTCAACAGGCGGTTACTTTCGCTTTGAGCTACTCGTTTTACCGGAATGCCCGTCATCATGGCTACCACTTCGGCAATATCTTCTTCTGTAACAGGATACCGCGCCACCTTTGTTTCTTCCTCCCATTTATTCTTTGCACCTTCTAAATCTTCCAGAAGTTTTTTCTCTGTATCACGAAGGCGGGCAGCTTCTTCATAACGCTGACTTTTCACCACCTTGGTTTTTTCAACTTTAATGTCCTCAATTTTTTTCTCTAAGTCAATCACATTCTGTGGAACATGAATATTCTTCAGATGAACCTTTGCCCCAACCTCATCGAGTACATCAATTGCTTTGTCCGGCAGTAAGCGATCGGTAATATACCGGGTTGACAACTGTACACAAGCGTTAATTGCCTCTGTAGTGTAGTTGACATTATGAAAATCTTCGTACTTAGGTTTGATATTATTGAGAATAGAAACTGTTTCTTCGGGAGACGGTGGGTCAATCAGCACTTTTTGGAATCTTCTGTCAAGGGCACCATCTTTCTCAATGTACTGACGGTATTCATCTAAAGTAGAAGCGCCGATACATTGTAGTTCGCCCCGGGCAAGAGCTGGTTTGAAAATATTAGATGCATCTAATGAGCCTGTTGCGCCGCCTGCACCAACGATTGTATGAATTTCATCAATGAACAAAATCACATCACGATTCTTTTCTAACTCGTTCATTATGGCTTTCATCCTTTCCTCGAATTGCCCTCTGTATTTTGTTCCTGCCACTAAAGCCGCCAAATCCAGCATCACAATTCTTTTGTCATATAGTACACGAGAAACTTTCCGTTGGTAGATTCTCAGGGCAAGACCTTCTACAACTGCTGTTTTACCTACACCAGGTTCTCCGATAAGAATCGGATTATTTTTCTTCCTGCGTGAAAGAATCTGAGAGACTCTTTCAATTTCATTTTCACGACCAACAATCGGATCAAGAGTTCCTTCTTCTGCCATTTTGGTAATATCGCGACCGAAGTTGTCAAGTACAGGAGTACGTGATTTTGCAGCGCCCGACTTTTTTGCAGCAGATGACGATCTTGATTTTTCTGTTTCCTCAAACTCTTCTTCTTCTCCCGGATCGTTAGGTAACTCACCTTTTACCTCCTGTTGTAAGAAGTCAAGCTCCTGTTTGAAAGATTCGTAGCTTACATCAAAGCGGGAAAGAATTTCTGTTACAACAGCGTCTTTATTTTTTAAAATTGAAAGCATTAAATGTTCAGTACCGATGGTTTCACTCTTCTGAACTTTAGCTTCGAGTACTGTAATCTTGAGCACTTTTTCTGCTTGTTTAGTGAGTGGCAGATTGCTGATGTTAAAGGATTGATTAACCGCTTTGTCTCGGATAGAGTCTTCAATAGCTTTGCGCAGCATAATTACATCTACATCCATTGCCTTCAATACTTTAATAGCCAACCCCTCGCCTTCGCGGATAAGACCGAGTAACAAATGTTCTGTGCCGATAAAATCGTGTCCGAGACGAAGTGCTTCTTCTCTACTGAACGAAATCACTTCTTTTACTTTGGGTGAAAATTTAGCTTCCATAATGTGTTTTAGCTTTACAAAACCCACACCAATTCACTGTTATGGGCATTTTGTCTGATATGGTTATACTTTTTTAAGAATACTTACGGTGCAATGATTAGTAATTTATTTTATCTACGATTAAACATTTTTACACACTTTACTGTTACTTTGTTTCTTTTTCCCGATTTATTTTACATTCGCTTCACAATTTTGATAACTTTGTAACCTATAACAAAACTTAATCCGATGAAGTTCTCCGCTGACAAACAAGAAAAGTACTGTATATTTAAACTACAAGAGGAAAAACTAAACTCTGTGGTTGCACCTTCTTTAAAATCTGAAATGATTGTACTCAATGCGGAAGGGGTCAGGAATATAATTTTTGATATGAACCACATCCGGTTTGTTGATTCATCCGGCTTAAGTTCTATTCTTATTGCTAATCGTCTGTGTAAAAATGCAGGAGGCTCGCTTATCCTCTGTAATGTGAGTGATAATGTTATGAAGCTTATAAAAATTTCACAGTTAGATTCCATACTTACTATGGTACCTACACTTACAGAAGCAGCGGATATGGCTATGATGAATGAAATAGAGCGCAACCTTACTGACGAGAAATAATTAAGTTTTTAAAAAAGTCTCCTGAAAAAATTCAGGAGACTTTTTTATTTTAACTGTTTGTTCCACTTAACAACTATTTACTCGTTTCGGACAAACATTACATTTGTACGAATTATCTTTTATATCAATGATTGCATACATCGAAGGAAAAATCACCCAAAAACAACCCACTCAGATTATTATTGAAAGCGGAGGAATAGGGTATGCTATAAATATTTCATTGAATACCTATACTCAAATTCAGCATCTCGATAAAACAAAGCTGCACATCTATCTGCATATCAGCGGTGGCGCACAAACACCGATTATGCCCTCTCTTTATGGTTTTGCTGAGGAAAAAGAAAAGCAAATGTTTATTGACTTACTCAGCATCAGCGGAGTGGGCGCTTCAACCGTTCGTATGGTTTTATCTGCTTTGAGTCCGGAAGATATTCAACATGCTATTGTAACAGAAAACATAAGACAGTTTGAAAGTATTAAAGGCATTGGACCTAAAACAGCAAAACGGATTATTCTGGAGTTAAAAGATAAAATGATGAAACTTCCTGTGAAGTCTGAAAAAAGCAGTGGAGGAAATAATAATATGCGTGAAGAAGCGTTATCGGCGCTCGTAATGTTGGGATTCAATCGTCAGGCAGCAGAAGTGGCTGTACAGAAAGTAATGGCTTCGCATTCGTCCAAACATATAGAGGACAGCGGGCAAGCGTCTATGACATTGGAGGACATTATTAAACTTGTGTTGAAAACAATTTGATAAAGTAACAGCAAACAAAATGATTTTAGCGCGTTGATTTTCGCTTTATCATTATGAATGCAGGAGAAACTTTACCTCTTTATAAAAATTTTCTTCAACGCTCTCGGAATGATATGCTTATAAACAGAAAAATTTGAATTTAAAGTTTAACACATCTTCGTTTTTTGTATCTGCTTTTTTAGTCTCTACCATTTTTGCTGCTATTGGTAAGAACGAGATGAGTAAAAACAATTCTTTTCCTTCTATAGAATCAAGAATGTTGATTTCAGGAGAAGAAGTCGTGGATACACCGCCCAAAGGGATTGATCTCCCGTATCCTATTGTTGATGAAAATGATCCAACTGTAACACCACAAAAAAACCCTTTCGATTTAAAAGACCCCTCCAATATCAAAAAGGAGATTATATACGATCCGGAAACGGGACAGTATATTCTGAATCAGACTATCGGTAATCAGTTCTACGGCAGTCCGCAGTATATGTCGTTTGATGAGTATCTGAAATACCAAAATAAAAAGTCGCAGGAAGAATACTGGCAACAGAAATCTAATTCATCTGCAATACTGTCACACAAGGGAGTAGTACCGAAAGTGAATGTAAACAATCAGCTCTTCGACCGGTTGTTTGGAGGTACAGCGGTGGATATTCGTCCAAACGGAAATATTGATTTAACATTTGGGGGCAACTACCAAAATATTCAAAACCCCACGCTTACCGAGCAGCAGCGCAAGCAAGGCGGGTTCAAGTTCGACATGAACATCCAGATGAATGTAGTGGGTAAGATTGGTGATAAACTAAAACTTACAACAAATTATAATACACAGAGCACTTTTGATTTTGAGAATCAGGTAAAGCTCGAGTACACAGGGAACCAGGATGAAATCATAAAAAAAATAGAAGCAGGAAATGTAAGTCTGCCTCTTGGCGGTTCACTGATTACAGGCAGCCAAAGCCTGTTTGGAGTAAAAACACAATTACAATTCGGACGCTTAACTGTAACAAGCGTTATATCCCAGAGCAAGTCGAAAACAGAAAATATTACAATACAAGGAGGAGTGCAGCAGCAGACTTTTGCAGTGGAGGCCGATAAGTATGACGAAAACAGGAATTTTTTCCTTGCTCAATATTTCCGCAACCAGTACAATACGGCAATGGCAACAGTTCCCATTATCAACAGTGGTGTTACAATTACCAAGTTGGAGGTTTGGGTAACCAATAAAACCGGTGCAACCGTTGATACGCGCGATGTGGTTGCTTTTATGGATTTAGGAGAATCAAAACCGTATAACGACGGCGGAACCGGAGTAATTACTGGAAGTGGCAATGTTTTACCGGCAGGTTCAGCACAGAATAAAACTATTTCTCAGGGGGCATCTAATGATTTGTACGCTCAACTGTCACAAAGTGAAAACGCACGCTCACTTAACTTTTCAGTACAGGCATTGACCACAGCGCCATTCAATCTGCAGCCCGTACAGGATTTTGAAAAAACTTATGCAAGAAAATTAGCTGTAACAGAATACACCCTGCAGCCACAACTTGGATTTATCATGCTTAACCAGCAACTAAATCCGGATGAAGTGCTTGGCGTAGCTTATCAATACACCTACAATGGAAAAGTTTATCAGGTGGGTGAATTTGCACAGGATGTGCCGCCCAATGCAGACAAGCCCAATGTATTGTTTTTAAAAATGTTGAAGAGCACTTCCGTCCGTCCGCGTATTCCGCTATGGCAACTGATGATGAAAAATATTTATTCTATTGGCGCTTATCAGATCAACTCGCAAGATTTTAAACTAGACATTACTTATCTGGATCCGGGTGGGGGAGAAAGAAGATATATTCCTGTAGGAAATGTGAATGGTACTCCCTTACTTCGGCTACTCGGTCTTGACCGGCTGAATAATCAGCTGGACCCTCAGCCCGACGGTATTTTTGACTTTATTCCTAACATTACTATTAATCCGACAAACGGTAAAGTCATCTTTCCGGTACTTGAACCGTTTGGAAAAGATTTGTCAAAGCAGTTTACCGACAAAAATATTGCATCAAAATATGTTTATCAGGTTTTGTATGATTCTACCAAAACCGTTGCGTTACAGTTTCCGGAATTCAATCGGTTCGCCCTGAAGGGAACATACAAGTCAAGCTCTTCATCGGATATTTCACTCGGCGCCTTCAATGTGCCGCAGGGCTCTGTGAAAATAACTGCCGGCGGACAACAATTGCAGGAGAACGTGGATTTCACAGTTGATTACAACTTAGGAAGAGTGAAAATTATTAATTCAGGAATTTTAAACTCCGGAGTACCAATTAATGTATCCTATGAAAACAATGCAACTTTTGGTTTCCAGACAAAAACACTATTTGGTACGCGCTTAGATTACTACATTAATGATAATTTTAAATTAGGCGGAACTTACCTGCACTTATCTGAGCGCCCTTATACCAGAAAACTGAATGTGGGCGACGATCCAATTTCCAATGCGATTTATGGGATAGATGGAAGCTATCATACCGAGTCGGGATTTATTACGCGGCTGATTGATAAAATTCCGTTGCTCGATTCAAAAGAAAAATCATCTATCAATGTAACGGGAGAAGTGGCAAGACTTGATCCCGGTCATAGCAAAGCAATTACAAAAGAAGGACAGGTTTATATAGATGATTTTGAAGGGACACAAAGTAATTATGATTTAAAGTTCCCCTTCAATTCCTGGGCATTATCCAGCACACCGGATAATCCACTCTTTCCGGAGGCAAAAAGCATAAATGATTTGAGTTATGGATTTAGGAGAGCAAAGCTCTCATGGTATTCAATAGATCCATTATTTCTGAGAAATATTTCTTCCACTCCTACTAATATTAAAAACAATCAGACCCAGCAGGCAAACTTTTATACAAGAGAAATTATTGAAACAGAAATTTTCAAGAATAAACAAACCGTTCCCGGCATACCCAACAATCTGCCGACCTTTGATTTGAATTTTGAACCAACCATAAAGGGACCCTACAACTATACCACAGACGGACTACAAAAAGATTTAGATCCCATAGGAAGAATTCGCCTGAAAAATCCTTCTCAAAACTGGGGAGGAATTATGCGAGCCATTGATTACAATGATTTTGAAGCGGCGAACATAGAGTATATCCAGCTGTGGGTATTAGACCCGTATCTTTACGGAGCAAAGGGGCAAACAGGCGACCTCTATATTAATCTTGGGAATATTTCAGAGGATATTTTGAAAGACTCGAGGTTGTTTTATGAAAACGGACTACCTAAAAATTCAGAGGTGAAACAGGATACCAGCCAAAGTGTTTGGTCGGTAGTACCCAAGCAGCCGCCGTTTAATAACTCATTTGATACAGATCCGGCATCGCGCAAATTTCAGGATGTGGGATATGATGGAAGAAGTTCTGCTGATGAACAAGATTTTGACAGGGAATACCTGAACAAGATTGCAGCATTATTTGGCACCTCCTCTCCGATTTACATTGCTGCTGTTGCTGATCCGGCGAATGATGACTATCAGTATTTTTTGGGAGATGATTATGATGCACAATCTGCCGGTATTCTTGACAGGTATAAAAAATACAACAATCCGGAAGGCAATTCACCTATTTCCACAGGGAATCAGGCGATTTCATCAGCAGCAACGAACATACCGGAGTCGGAGGATTTAAATCGTGATAATACGCTTAGTGAAACAGAAGAATACTTCCAGTATAAAGTATCTCTCCGCCCCAATGATTTAGTGGTAGGAAAGAATTTTGTAACAGACAAAGTAGTAACAACGGTTCAGGATGCTAATAACCGCACTATCGGTGATGAAGTCTGGTATCAGTTAAAGATTCCTATTAATGAATTTACCAGCAGAATCGGCGGTATCCAGGATTTCAAGTCCATTCGTTTTATCAGAATGTATCTCACCGGTTTTGATACTACGGTTATTCTTCGCTTTGCAAAAATGGAGTTCATCCGTAACCAATGGCGCAAGTACCAGTTCTCGCTGAAAACGCCGGGCGAGTATATACCGGACGACAATTCGCAGAATATATTCTTTAATGTCGGCTCTGTTTCATTGGAGGAAAATGCACAGCGCCAGCCGGTAAATTATGTAATTCCACCGGGAGTAGAGCGTGAACAGCAAATTGGAACAGTGTCCAATGTATTACAAAATGAGAGAGCCTTGCAGGTACAGGTATGCAATCTGCAGGATGGCGATTCGCGTGCAGTTTACAAAACAATTAACCTGGATATGCGCACCTTCAAAAATCTGAAGATGTTTGTTCATGCAGAATCGGTCATTGGAGAAACTCCGTTGAATTATGGAGATGTTACCGCCTTTATGCGACTGGGTTCTGATTTTGTTCAGAACTACTACGAGTATGAGATTCCACTTACCATAACCCCTGAAGGCAACTACGATCCTAACTCTGATGGCCAGCGGTTGCAGGTATGGCCCACAGCTAATAACATGGATATTGAACTGAGCGCCTTTACATCAGCGAAGGAAGAAAGGAATCTTTCCGGTGCGCCTGTTACAGTTCCTTATACAGTACAATTGGCAAACGGCGTACGCATCACTATTGTCGGAAATCCTGATTTGGGAGTAGTGAAAACAGCAATGCTTGGAGTGCGTAATCCTAAGAGCGGCACACGCGGAATTCCCGACAGCGATGACGGACAACCTAAGTGTGCAGAAGTATGGTTCAACGAAATGCGCCTGAGCGGATTTGACGAGCAAGGCGGCTATGCAGCACTTGCAAGAGTGGATGTGAAGCTTGCAGATTTCGGAAGCGTTACTCTTTCGGGAAACATGCACACAATTGGATTCGGAACTCTTGAACAAAAGCTGAATGACAGGTATAAAGACAATTTTTACCAGTATGATGCATCGGGAACATTTCAGTTAGGGAAATTCATTCCTAAGAAAATAGGCATTCAACTTCCGATGTATCTCGGTATTTCAAAATCATTCAGTAATCCGAAATATGATCCTTATGAATTAGATGTACTGTTAAAAGATAAACTGTCACATTACACCACTCAGGCGGAGAAAGATTCTGCACGCCGCGCCGCGCATACTTATACTTCCATCAAAAGTCTGAACTTTACCAACATCAGAAAAATAAGCACAGGAAAAAATTCCAAACTGCACATTTACAGTCCGGAAAATCTGAATGCCACTTATGCTTACTCACAAACATTCCAGAGCAATCCAACGGTATTAAGCGATGTTACAGATAAATATCATGGAGAAATCGGATATGCTTTTCCGGGGAAACCGGCGCCTATTCAGCCCTTCAACAGCGTAATTGGCAGTGGGAAGTATTTGAAAATAGTTAAAGACATTAACCTGAATTTACTGCCAACTAATCTGTCTTTCCGTACGGCTATGGATAGACAGTTTGGTGAAACCAAACTTCGACCGATAAGCGCCGATGATATCATTCAGCCCACTTATAACAAGTATTTTACCTGGGACAGAAATTACGGAGCAAAGCTTGACCTGACTAAATCTATTGCCATTGATTTCAACGCTATTACCAATACGCGTATTGACGAAGACACCGGCAGAATCAATACACAGGAGAAGCGGGATTCTATCTGGCGAAATATCAAGAACGGAGGACGTGTTACACACTATCATCACACAACAAACGCGTCTTACACGCTTCCCATCAACAAGATTCCGATATTGGATTGGATTCAGTCTAATGCAAAATACAGTTCCGACTACGACTGGCTGGCGCTTCCGCAGTCGCTGGACACTACATTCAATGCAGATGGTACAGTGCACTCTTTGAAGCAAGTAGATAATCCGCTTGGGAATACGATATCGAACACACAGAACATTTCACTTTCCGGAGATTTTAATTTTAGAAATCTTTATAACAAATGGAAATTCCTCAAGCAGTTTGATACAAAAAATGTAGCTCCTGTTCAACCGCAAGATGTAAAGGATAAAAAGAAAAACAACTCAGACCAGATAAAAATGAACCCACTGGCAATTATTTTTAAACCGGTATTGAGTCTGAAAAAATTTTCTATCAACTACACCAACAACAGAGGAACTATTTTGCCGGGATTTCTTCCCAAACCCAAATTTGCCGGACAAGACCTTTCTAAAACAGCACCCGGATGGGATTTTATTTTTGGAATGCAGCCTGATTCAAATTGGGTGAACAATATTGCTGCGAAAGGGTGGATGACCAAAGACACCATGCTTAACTTTCAACTGTTACAGAACACCACTAAAAACCTGACGATGAAAGCATCACTTGAACCCATCAGGGATTTCAATATTGATGTGAACTTTACAAAAAACTTTACATCAAACTCAAAAGAGTATTTCAAATATTCCGATGTTACTCATTCTTTCAATCATCTGAATCCGCAGCAGTTTGGCACTTACTCTGTTTCATACATTGCAATTAAAACAGCATTTATTCGCCCGGATAAAGACGGCTTTTCTCCCATCTTTACCACATTTGAAAATTACAGGGAAAAAATTTCTGACCGGCTTCAGCAAAGTAATCCCAACAGCCAGGGAATATTTATGCCCATAATGGACACATCACAAAACACTTCTGTAGATTATAGCAAATACAAATACGGTTACGGACCTTACTCACAGGATGTGCTGATACCTGCATTTATAGCCGCTTACACGGGAAAATCTCCCACCGCAGTTTCTCTCTACAATATTTTCAAAGGAATTCCTGCGCCCAACTGGCGGATTTCTTACAACGGATTGAGTAAGGTGAATCCGATTAAAAAAATCTTCTCTGCATTTAATCTTACTCATGCTTATTCTTCCACCTTTACTATTGGCAGCTATAATACAGCCCTTGATTTCTCGGGCAGGTTTGATGATAACAACATTCCAATCCCCAACATCGTTGACTCTCTGTCAGGGAATTTTGTGAGCTATTATGATATTCCGGGTATTTCCATCTCCGAGCAATTTTCTCCGTTGATTGGTGTTGATATGACATGGAGAAACCGTATTACCACGAAGTTTAGCTACAAGAAAAGCCGGATGCTTGCCATGAGCTTTCTTGACTATCGCATGGCTGAAACCAAAACCTCAGAAGTTACGGTTGGCTTGGGATACAAGTGGAAGAACGCACCAATACCCTTTAAGATTAACGGGAAGAAAAAGCGGCTGAAGAATGACATTAATATTCAATGCAACTTTTCCTTTAGTGATAACATTACTTCCAACTATCGCCTCGATCAGGATGTGGCGCAGCCTACACAGGGAATGAAAACCATTTCTATTTCACCTGCGGCAGACTATATGGTAAGCAGCCGACTGAATGTCCGGCTTTTCTTTGACAAGCGATATACCATTCCCGCCACATCGGCTTCTTATCCGATACGCTATACCAATGCAGGGATAACTATCCGGTTTACATTAGCGCAGTAATTGCTGAGCCGGTAATAGATAAAAGAATCGGGACAACATTGTCAGAAAATAATAATACACACCAATAATATGGATAACATTTAATTGCATTTCATATTAAACCAATTACATTTACGCAATCATTTAAAACCCAATAAATAACTTTATGAAACAATCAATCTACACCCTACCAATTATTTTTTTACTGGTTTTTATTGTTGGAGTATCCTCTGCAGAAAACTCAGTTCCAGCGGGCTCACATTCGTTAAGTTCCCCGCCGCCAACTCCTTGTGGTGCAGTAACGAACATCATCGTTTCAAATGTAACTTCATCCACGGCGGATGTTACTTGGGACGCAGTGCCGGGAGCAATAAAATATAATGTAAGAAAAAGAATTGTCGGAGAAATTGACTGGACAACAAATGGCACAGTGACCAATCAAATTAAATTAAAAAATCTTGCTTCAGGAAGCGAGTATGAATTTGAAGTAAGAACATTTTGTGATGCAGGCAGCGGATATGCTAAGAACTCAACATTCGCAACAGGACCTAATTTTACAACACTGGGAAATTGCCCGGCTCCCGATAAATTATTCACGAACAACATAACTTCAAACTCAGCGCTTGCAACATGGATAACAACACCTAACAGTTCTAATTTCGGAATAAGAATCAGGCCTGTTGGCTCTGTAACATGGACGGTCTATTTAGCTCACGGAACTTCATTCCAACTTACAGGACTGTTGTCCTATACTAATTACGAGTGGCAGTTGCGTGCACGCTGTAACGCATTCAATGAGGTTTCGGCATGGAGTGCCTCTGAGTTGTTTACTACCCTGTGTGGTCAGCCGCAAAACATCACTGTTACAGATATTACCTCTTCATCAGCGGTTATTACCTGGGATTCCAGCAGCGCTTATAAATATCGTTTGAGAAGAAAGAAGAATGAAGATGTTGATTGGGTTTATTCATCTGTAATGGCTCCCGAACATCAAAGAAAATTTACCAATCTTGAGTGGGATGCTACTTATCAATTTCAGGTACAAACTTATTGTAATGTGGGTTTGACAGACTCTTCAGGATATGTTTCGGGTCCGCTTTTTAGCACCGTGGATAATTGTAAAAATCCTTTCGATCCATTTACTTCTGGTATCACAGACACTTCTGCTCAGGCAAATTGGAGTACAGCGATTAATGCCAGCAGCTACAGAGTGAGAATTCGTCAGGTAGGCAATGTGTCATGGAATTTCTTTGTTGTCAAAGGAGGTAATTCCACTTCATATACTTTTACAGGACTAAATCCTTCAACCAGCTATGAGTGGCAGGTTCGTACTATCTGTTCTTCTATAGATGATTATTCAGGATTTATTGAACCAATACCATTTACCACTGCCGCCAACCGTCTTGAAAGCCCTGCCACATCGAACAGCAACACCGGCATTATAGCATTGTATCCCAATCCAAGCAAAGGACAATTGCAATTAGAAATGAATACCGGAAGCAACTATTCGGAAAGTGTTACAGTTGAAATATTCAACACACTTGGTCAGAATGTTTATGCAGGAAATCTTGTGGCAAATAGCGGATATGTCAATGGAAAAATTTCTCTTGGTGAAAATATTCAGAATGGAATGTACTTCCTGCGTATTTTACAGGGAAATAATTCTTTTGAAACCCATTTCATTATTAATAAATAAAACGTATTAAAACCTATTCTGTAAAAGAGCCGGCTTAGTCCGGCTCTTTTTAATTAGCGCTATTCACAAATACGATTATAACTGTAACAGTTTTCAGATTAGACCTTTTAATTCGAGGTTAAAAATTGCACAGATTAGGGTAAGCCGGAGGTAAAATCTTTTTCTTCTGTTACGGTATCGTTCAGCCATGATTCTGAAAATTTTAATACGGCGTATGATGTGTTCTACTGCCACCCTTTCGCTGCTGATTTGACGATTCTTTTTTTATCTTCTTTGGTTAACGGATGCTTCTTGGTTGATTTATTGGGTTTGCGTGTCTTGGCATGTATTTGCTGTAGTCCTTGATAACCTGTATCAACGAGAGCTTCTGTTTGAGGATGTATATTCCTCCCCCGCAGGGTTAATTCCCGCGAGGTCCTTTTGTTTTGGAGAATAACCCTGCGGCAATCAATACGAGTATGGTAATCAACCGGAAACACTACTTT
>CAYRJA010000053.1:0-20416 GCA_964424455.1 uncultured Bifidobacteriaceae bacterium | reverse complement strand
CAGACGCTATCTTGATATTGCGGCGCAGCATCATTTCTTCAACCCGAAAGCGGGATTGACTTTTGAAGTGAATGAATTCAACAAGCTGTTTCTTTCATTCGGAATCGGTAACCGCGAGCCCTCACGCTCAGATTACACCGATGCCCCACCGGGTCGTTTGCCCAACCCCGAACAGCTCAGAGATTTGGAAGTGGGCTATAGTTTCATCAAACCGAAAAACCGTTTGAGCATCAACTATTATTTTATGCAATACAAAGATCAGTTGGTGCTGACGGGTGAACTGAATGATGTAGGATCCGCCATAAAAACCAACGTGGACAAGAGCTACCGCATGGGTATTGAAATCATCAACAGTCTGAAACCTGTTGACCAATTCCGGTGGGATTTCAACTTCGCTTACAGCATAAACAAGATTAAAGACTTTGATGAGGTGCTGTATGTTTATGACGAGAATTACAACTTCATTGAAGCCGTAACGAATCATTATAGCAACACCGATATTTCTTTTTCACCTTCAATCGTTGCAGGATCCACAATTACGTACCGCCCGGTTGATGATTTGGAGTTTGCATTCATCCCGAAATATGTAGGCAGGCAATTCCTCGATAATACGGGCAGCGATGCGCGCAGTCTTGACGGATATTTTGTCGGCAACTTCCGCATTGATTACTCCCTGCGGAAAAAGTTTTTCGATGAAATCCGTTTTACCATTTTGCTGAACAATCTCTTCAACACGCTCTATGAATCCAACGGATATACATTCAGCGAAGTGTATGAAGATGCTTCACAAGTGCGGACACGCGCTGATTACAACTACTATTATCCGCAGGCGCGCTTCAACGTGCTGGGTGGGGTAACTGTGAAGTTTTGAGAAAGTACCAATGCGGACTTAACAATTCTTTTGGCTTTCAGAAGATGCCGGAATAAATCCGGCATGATAACGGCAATCTCCCGAAGTATCGGGACAGAGGTCTAAAATTTTTTTATTAACTCAATATTAGTTTAAAAATATCGCAGCAAAACATCAAGCAGTTTTTAAGCATCTCTTAAAAAAGATATAGAGAACGACGAAAAACTAAATTGAAAATTTTCATCAGGCATTGGGACTTAAAATGCGTTTCAGGAGAATGAAAAATAAGAGCAAGCTTCTTCAGATAGCTGAAGAAAACTTTCTGTCTTCGGAAGATATTCTTTCTCAGAGATTTCTGCGACAGAGTTTTTATAGACTCATTAATTTGTGTTACAGTTTTTCAGCATGAATAATAATTTCATCTTCTTATCTCAAATGTCATATAGTTCTGTAAGTTACCTTCTTCTTTACTGACGGATTCAACTACTGCACGGGAAGGACCCGCTGAACACCATTTTAAAAACAACTTTAAAGAAGCTTCATCTCCTTCTGCTTCAATATATACTGAGCCATCGGCTTCATTTCTTGTAAACCCGTTCAGTCCCAACTGTTGAGCTTCATCTGCTGCTGAAGCACGAAAGAAAACGCCCTGCACTTTTCCTTTCACCTTTATTTTGAAATGTTTTTTAATCATAACCGGCTAAAGATAAAATGTCTGCTTTATATACTCCACGCTTTAATATAATCTGAAGGGTAATGTTGTTCATTTCTTATCCCGTTTTTATTTAAACAAACTAATAAAGCTCAGGTACAATTTTTAGAACTGCTATTAACAGCTACCTTTGACTTCCCTAATGAAAAAATTTGATTTCTTAGTTATCGGCTCCGGTATTGCGGGACTGACTTATGCGCTGAAAGTAGCACAACATGGAACGGTTTGCGTGATTACAAAAGCAAACGAAGACGAATCGAACACCAAATATGCGCAAGGCGGCGTGGCGGCTGTTACAGATTTTGAGAAAGACTCTTATCGCAAACACATAGAGGATACTCTTGTGGCGGGCGACGGGCTTTGTAATCGTGATGTTGTAGAAATTGTTGTAAAAGAAGGACCCGAAAGAGTTCGTGAAGTAATTGAATGGGGAGCTGAGTTTGACAGAACAGAGAGCGGCGAATATGATTTGGCAAAAGAAGGCGCACACTCTGCACATCGCGTGTTACATCACAAAGACAATACAGGATTTGAGATTGAGCGGGCGCTGTTAAAGCAGATTCAAAAGAATCCAAACATTGAACTCTGCACTCATTTGTTTGCAGTTGATTTAATTACACAGCATCATTTAGGAAAAGTAGTTACGCGACGCTCCACTGACATTGAGTGTTACGGCGTTTATGTGCTGAATGGCAAAACACAAAAGGTAGAAACGATTCTTGCAAAAATCACTTTGCTGGCAACAGGAGGAGTTGGGCAGGTTTATAAAAATACTACTAACCCTAAGATAGCCACCGGCGATGGTATTGCAATGGTGTATCGTGCAAAAGGGAAGGTGGCTAACATGGAGTTTATTCAGTTTCACCCAACGGCTTTGTATGAACCCGGAGTTTCACCTTCTTTTTTAATCAGCGAAGCTGTTCGTGGATTTGGAGCAGTGTTGCGCAGTCAGTCAGGTGAAGAGTTTATGCAGCAATATGATGAGCGTGGCTCTTTAGCTTCACGCGATATTGTGGCGCGGGCAATTGACAATGAAATGAAAAAGCGAGGTGATGAGTTTGTGTATCTCGATTGCCGTCACCTTGACCGTAAAAAATTTATTGATCACTTCCCTAACATCTATGAGAAATGTTTGTCCGCCGGCATTGATATTTCCGGAGATATGATTCCTGTAGTTCCGGCTGCACATTATCTGTGCGGAGGAATATTAACGGATGAATATGGGAGAACAAGTATAAAAAATCTTTACGCCTGCGGTGAGTGTGCCTGCACAGGATTACATGGGGCAAATCGTCTGGCTTCCAACTCCCTGCTCGAAGCGATGGTGTTTGCACAGCGAAGTTTTTCAGATGCTATAATATCTGTTACAGCAATTTCATTCTGCAATCAGATTCCCGAATGGAATGCGGAAGGCACTTACAATCCCGAAGAAATGGCGCTGATTACATATACGCGGAGTGAATTACAATCTGTTATGAGCAACTATGTAGGGATTGTGCGAAGCAACCTTCGGTTGAGCCGCGCTTATGAACGATGCGAATTAATTTATAAGGAAACAGAAGAACTTTATGAGCGGACAGTAGTGTCTCCCGAGTTATGCGAACTGCGCAACCTTATTAATATTTCTTACCTGATTCTCCGTTGTGCCATGTTGCGGCACGAAAGCAGAGGATTAAATTTTAATACGGATTACCCCAAGAAGTTAGGCGAAGTAAAAGACACTATCATATAAATTGATTACTGTTACAGTGGTGGATAAAGCAGGAAGCCTTCTGTTCAGTTGTTTTCTACTCTCCCTTCCTGTACTGCGGCTTTACTTGACGGAAACCATGAAGCAAGTAGTCCGATGAGCAGAACGGTAAAGAATACCAGCACAAAATCTCCTGCCCGCATTTGTACGGGATAGGCATCTATTACAAAAGTCCCTCCGCCTATTTTCAGTAAGCCAAACTGCTGCTGTAATACACTGATAATTATTGCAAGTAAAATTCCGATCCCGCAGCCGACTAATGAAAGCAGTAAACCTTCTGCTAAAAAAATATTTCTTATCAGAGAAGGTTCAGCGCCCATAGTTTTCAAAATGGCAATATCTTTTTTCTTTTCAATCACCAGCATCGAAAGAGAGCCGATAATATTAAATGCGGCTACTATTAAAATAAAAGTGAGTACTGCATACACCGCCCACTTTTCTGATTTCATTACTTTGTACAACACTTCATTTTGCTGGAAACGGTTTTTTATGGTGAAGTTATTTCCGAGTAATGATTGAAGTTTTTGAATCACCTTGTCTGCATCACTTCCTTTTGCAACAGCAATTTCTAAAGAAGAAATCTGGTTGGTATAGTTCAATAATCTTCTGGCAAAATCAATAGGAACAAAGACATATTTTAAATCAAAATCCTGCTGGATGGAAAAACTGCCTGCCGGCTTTATCAATGCACGGCTGAATGCCTCTTCCGGATTTACCGAAACGGTATTCCCCCGTTTAGGAACATAAACTGTAACATATCCCATCGGGTCGTCATAATTCACAGACAGAGCCTGCTCAATACCAACACCCAACACAGCATAATCTACATTATTATCATCATTAAGTAAATAATGACCGTGATAGATGGATGAATCTACTCCCGAAACTTTTGTAAAATTATCATCTATACCTTTGATGATAGCCGGGAAGCTGTGTTCGCCATATTGAAACAACGCATTTTCTTCCACAGTTTGAGAAATGGCTGCTATTCCTTCTGTCCTTTTTAGTAATTCGATTTTTTCAGAGGGAAGGAAAAAGGTCTTTCCTGTATTTGCTGTAACAACAATGTCTGGATAAAAAGAATTGTAAAGCGACTCTACTAAACTTTCAAATCCGTTAAATACAGACAACACTAAAATAAGACCAAGCGAACCCACCAACATTCCCGCGGCAGAAACACCACTGATAATATTAATAGCATTAGTTGATTTTTTGGAAACCAGATACCTGCGTGAGAAAAACAGTGGAAGATTCATTTCGGGTTAGTATTCAGAATTGAACATTCAAACTAAATCTTACAATTCAGTTGAGATTACTTTTTTATTTTTTTGAATAACTCTTCCATTTTGTAAACATGGTCAAGCGTGTTATCTAAATGAAATTCAAGGTCAGGAACATGCCTTACCTGATTACGGATTTTGTTGCCAAGCTGATGACGCAGCTCGTTTTTTTGTCCGCTGATTTCCTGTAACACTTTGTCCTCATCCTTTATATTGAAAAGACTCAGAGATATTCTTGCAATCAGTAAATCAGGAGTCATATTTACATCTGTAATGGTTATCATGCCGCCTTCGCGCATGCTCCATCCTGTTTTCTGAAATACATCACTTAATTCTTCCTGAATCAGTTTGCCGATTTTTTTTTGTTTAATACTGTCTGCCATAAGATGCAAATTTTGGTAAAGGTAACGCATACAACGGTTTTATTATGTCATTCGTCTTAACTTGCACCCATCAAAAAACGATGTATCCCTTTTGAAAACCATTAAGCGGCTGCTTTCTTATGCCGGACCATTCCGGAATTATTTTCCCGTTTATTTTCCACTGATTCTGCTGGCGATTATTCTCGGCGTTATTAATTTCAGTATGCTGATTCCTATTTTGAATATTTTATTCGGATTGGTAAAGCAGGAACCTGTTACAGTGCCACCGGAATTTCATTTCTCAATAGATTATCTCACCGGAATTTTTAATTATTACTTCTACCTGATGGTGCAGGAATACGGGAAGTTTTATGGGCTGGCATTTGTTTGCGGAATAATCCTCATTTGTTCATTTCTGTCAAATACTTTTCGCTATCTGTCAGTAAAAATATTAATCGGAGTCCGTCTCCGGATTATGAAAAATCTTAGGGAGGAACTCTACAAAAAATATGTAACACAATCGCCTGCATTTTTCAGTAGCAGGAAGAAAGGCGACCTTCTTTCCGTGATGATGGGTGAAGTGCAGGAAATCGAATCGTCATTAATCAACGCACTGCAGGTATTGATGCGCGACCCTTTTGTGATAGTGATTTATTTCATTGTATTGTTTTATCTGTCGCCTCAGCTTACACTTTTCACACTTATATTTTTTCCTGTTTCAGCATTGGCAATTTCATTTCTTTCGAAGAAGCTGAAAAAAATCGGCTACTTCAGTCAGGAATTACTTGGACAGGTGATGAGTTTTACGGAAGAAACATTGAGTGGAATAAAAGTGATTCAGAGTTTTGTGGCGGAGAAGTTTATGATGAAACGGTTCAATGAAATCAACAAAGAGTTTGCAAATAAAAGCAGCTCTATGTTCTCACGAAGAGAGCTGGCTTCACCGGTTTCGGAAGTAATGGGTGTGATGATTGTAATCGGATTGGTAATGTATGGCGGCTACTTGGTAACGCATAATGATTCGGCGCTTACCGGCTCTATGTTTATTACTTATCTCGCACTGTATTCACAGATGATTCAACCATTCAAAAATCTGAGTTCTACCACTACGAGTACACAGAGAGGAATAGTAGCTGCCGAGAAAATTTTTGCATTGATAGATGCCCCGAATCCGATTACGGAAAAACAGAATTCAAAATCAATTGCTGCATTTACAGATTCAATTGAGTTTAAGAATGTAAGATTTCGCTACAATCAAAATGATGTTCTGAAAAACATTAACCTGAAAATTGAAAAAGGCAAACGTATTGCGTTGGTCGGACAGAGCGGTGCAGGAAAAACTACGCTTGCTGATTTAGTCCCCCGATTTTATGATGTTACAGAAGGAGAAATTCTGATTGATGGAATAAATGTAAAAGATTTAAAGATTGAAAATCTGCGCGGACTGATGGGTATGGTAACTCAGGACACCATGTTGTTTAATGATACAGTGTTCAACAACATTGCATTTACAAAACGCGATGCAGCACAACAGGATATTCAACACGCAGCGGAAATTGCCAATGCTCATTCTTTTATTTCACAATTGGAAAATGGCTATCAATCTCTGATAGGGGATCGTGGAATGAAACTGAGTGGCGGACAGCGTCAGCGTGTTACAATTGCCCGTGCAATTTTTAAAAATCCGTCTATTCTTATTTTGGATGAAGCCACTTCTGCGCTGGATACCGAGAACGAAAAGCTGGTGCAGGAAGCGCTCGATAAACTGATGACCAACAGAACCAGCATAGTGATTGCCCACCGTCTGTCCACTATTCAACATGCCGATGAAATTATAGTAATGAAGGAAGGAGAAATCATAGAACGGGGCACACATCAATCACTGATGACGCAGAACGGACATTACAGGCGGTTAGTTGATATGCAAATGTTTTAAACAGACAAATGGCGATTCCAAAAATTATTTATCAAACGTATAAAACCGGAAAACTTCCTTTTACCATTCGCAGACAAATAGCACGGATGAAGAAAATTAATCCGCAATATGGCTACGAGTTTTATGATGATGAACGGGTGGAAGGATTTATTTCTAAAGAGTTTGGTGAGGAGATATCATCAATATACAAACGGATAAATATTGGAGCGGCAAAGGCGGACTTTTTCCGCTATGCAATACTTTACAAAAAGGGCGGAGTATACGTGGACATTGACAGCACTATTGTAAAAAATCTTGATGAGATGATTCGTCCTGATGATCATGCAGTGATTACAAGAGAAAGAAATCCTTATTACGTCCAGTGGGCGTTAATCTATGAAGCCGGGCATCCGTTTATAAAAAGAACCATTGACAAAATGATGAACAATCTTAGGAATAACAAGTATCCTTACGATGTTCATAAAATGACCGGACCGACAGTCTATACTGAAGCAATTGATGAATGTTTATCTGAAAATAAAGAGATACAATACCGTCTGTTTGGAGTGGATTACAACGGATTTCTTCAGTTTAAATTTCCGTTTCACAAACTCATTTACCTTAACAAAAAACATTGGCGCAAAGACAAGCGCCCTGTCCTGAAACCTTAGAACAGCAACTGTTACAGTGTAATATTGTAAACCACACCATTAATTTCTGCTGTGGCTTTGTTATCACAGCCACCGGTGCCGTAATCAATAGTACAGGCAGATTTCCCGTCAGGTTTTATTTCAAGTGTTCCCTGTTTTACCCACGGGCAAGCTACTGCTACTATCAGCGGAGAAGTAATAGTCACTGTAAAATGCCGCCCTTTTCTGTCGGTTCCTTCGGCAGTACCTGTTACAGAATAAACATTGAAGTAAATAGAAGCACCTTCCTGAATCAGTTCGATACTTCGCTGTGAAGTCCAGTTAATGGTTTTACCATCTGCAAATGTGATTAAAGCCTTAGACACATTCACGTCCCATACGGTGTGTCCTGCTGCGTTTTTCCCCATGTTAGTGGTTGTTTTAACATAATCATACTTGTTAAGATCCACATAGTAGTTGGATGTTGTGATAGTAATTATAGTACCCGGTCCGAAGTACAATCCCTGCCATTCCACCTGAATAGTTCCTTTCCTGAATTTTCCGTCATCACATCTGTTTCCTCTTCCGCCGTTTGCATTTTCATCAAAAATGATGGTAATACTTTTCTTAGTACCGCCTAAACTCAGAAGTACCTTGGCGCCGCTGGGCAGTACTGTATAATACCCTTCTTCAATCCGTTTTACGCCACTATCCTTAGCTGCAGAATTGGCAAAGTCTTCTAAACGGTATGATTCATTGTCTGCAATAAAATTATCAAGAGCAACAGAAGTATCGTTGTCTGAATTTTCTTTTTTACAGGAGTTAAAAGATAAAACTGAACTCAGCAGAAGAACAGAGAAAACAAAAGTGATAAGTTGTGATTTCATTGTTAAGGATTTCTGTAGTTGTAGAATCAAAAGTAGGGATTAAGTCTAAATTATTTTTTAGGAGGCGGCTGATGCTCTTTTAGCTGCTTTAGCAGAAAGATTTTAAACTTCTGCTCAGCAACCCAAAATTTTGCTGCTTTTTTTATAGGTAATACTTTCTTAAACTCTTCATTGTATTTCTTTTTTACATCCAGCTCCTGTTGCTGGTAATTGAACTCATTATCCAGAAATTTGGCAACATCCGCGTCACTCATGGCATCAAAATTATTTTTTGCATTCATTAGTTCATTTGCGCGTTTCTTATTCAAAATCTCAATTTCATTCTGGAATAGATTGTAAACAGGCCAGAATTTTTGTGCTTCCTGAGGAGAAAGGTTCAATTCTTTTGTGATGAACGCAATTTTTGCTGAAGCAATCTTATCTTTATTACTTGGTTGTGCATCTGCCTGTACTGACAAAAGCAGCACAAGAATTCCACAAAATAAAAATCTGCTCATTTGTGTAGTTTTATTCAATGCTATAGATTTTGAATAGTGTTTAAATCAATTTGGCTTACATCAATCAGTGAAAGATCAATTTCATCTAACTTAATATCACTAAATCCCGCTAATGATTTATAGTTCGTGATTTGACCTGAAATAGATTGTTCATCGAATGAAACAATATTTGCATTCAGGTAATTCTGAATTTCTTCGGATGAAAGGGTAACCGTATTGTTCACCGGAATGGTTGTAACATCTTGTGGCTTAAACAACAAAAAGACAACTATCAGCGCTGCTGCCACTGACACAACGGCTAACAGATTACGGACAACAGCAATTTTCTTCTCTGAGGCAATCTGTGCCGATATTGTCTCAGGGAATTGCTCAAAGTACCCGGATGGAACATCAAAAGCATTTTTTCTCGTCCGAAATGATTTTAATTGTGTTGCCTCGTCCAGTTCCGACTCTACGCTTTCATTGTTTAAAGCAGAAATGATATTTTTATCAAGATCGTTGAAATAATTATCAGGTACTGAAAATGGATTCTTTTTCTCTCTTTTTGCGAGTAGAGGAGAGAGAGTTGAAAGCTCATTTTTTATGTCATTCTGCTGTTTCATTGTTATCTGTATTCTTTGATAGTGTAATTCTTTGAAGGTTTAATGTTCCAATAAACTTTTTTCAATCTTTTTTACTGCATGATGAAACGATGCTTTCAACGCTCCCACAGAGGTATCCAGTACTTTCGACATTTCTTCATAAGGCATTTCATCATAGTATCGAAGATTAAAAACAGTACGCTGTACTTCCGGCAATTCCAAAATGGCTTTTTGCAATTTCATCTCTATTTCATCGCCTGTAAAATGTTTTCCCGAAGTCAGTTTATTGCTCAACTCTTTCTGAACATTTTCGATTGAAAGAGAAAACCGTTTTTTCTTCTGGCTTAGAAAAGTAAGCGTTTCATTTGTGGCAATTTTGTAAAGCCATGTATAAAGTTGCGAATCCTCCCGAAAACCATCCAAACTTTTCCAAACTTTAATGAAAACATTTTGCAGCACATCATTTGCATCTTCGTGGTCAATCACCATGCGGCGGATATGCCAGTAAAGTTTTTCCTGATGGCGGCGTACCAATATACCAAAACTTTTTTCACGCGTAGCTGATTGGCGAAACTGTATCAGCAGTTCAGCGTCAGAAAGTGAAGAAGTATCTGCCACTCTGTTCATCAAGGTTAAGGAAATAGGAAATATTAAGAAAGTTCTATGACAGAAATTTTAATAAAAGGTTTAAAGCGACACAAAACAAATTCAAATTTATCGCTCTTATACTATAAAACAGTAAATAATAAAAAGAAGACAGTTCTGTTATGCTGCCTGACTGTAAATGTATCTTACTAAAGAACGCTTTGCCACCGGTAGCAAGGTTTCATTCAAAGGAAAAGGTTGAGTACTTTCCACTACAAAAGTTCCGGGATTGGGAATTTCCTTTTTCCTTTTTAATAATTCAACTTTAATATTTTCAAAAGTATTGGTAATACTTTGCTTCCATGAACCGATATACTGAGTGCGGATACCACGAAACGACTCAGTGGTATTTTCAAAGAGGGTAATAGCATATTCATAAACTTTGGTTTGCTTTTTTCCTGACTGAATCAGCATCATATAACCTTCTTCAGGATGAAGTGGTACAATTCCAACCGGAAATATTTTCAATTCATGCTCTACATCACTGTATAATTCTTTACCTTCTTCCACCTGTTGCTCAATAGCTGGAATAGAAAAGTTAAGAATAGATTCTATCTCCTCCATAAAGCGGTCGTCAAGTAAAATTTTCTCAAACTGCAATCTGAAGTTTTCAAAATCAAGTTTACTGATGTGTTGAGGAAACGATTCAGAAACAATCATTTTGTTTTTCTTCAACTCGTCAAGATTCCGGTAATGATTAATAAGATCAGAAAGGGAAGGATAGAGCTTTTTCTCATCAAAGTTTTTACTAACCTCCTGCAAATAATCAAGCAGGACATATTTTTTGTATTCAAAATCTATCAACCCTTCGGTAATCCAATTGTTGCTCAACTGTTTCATCAGTACAAGGTTTTTAGTTATAAGGTTATACGATAATAATACCTTAAATGGTTTCAACAAAAAAGCAGCTATTATAGATTGGGTATTGCACTGTTGAAAATTCAGTAAAATGAACAACAAAACAATACTCTGCATATTTATTTCACTTTATACAATGTCAGATCCACACAATTGGAATGGGTTTAGTAAAAAATACGCAGGAATTAGCAACACGAATATTGTTCCAAGCGCTTATTTGTATCAAGAATTAAAGGTGGAGCAGCGCTTTCAGAGACAGCAAAATTACCGGAACAACATCAAATTATTTTCTATCTGTTTTTTCTCTGAGAAATTATTGTAGTTTCACGCCCTCAAAAAATAAATTTTACAATGACTTTTCCCGGATTACTAAAATTAAGTTCAGTATTAGGCAGAATCGTTTTTTGCTTCTCTTTAGTCTTCTGTATCAGTAATAAAGGTTCAGCTCAGGATATCCCTTGTATGTTTGACGATTATCTTCAGCAACAACTTCAGGAACATCCCGAGATGAAAAAAGAGATGGAGTGGTTTAACGAATATGCAAAGAACTATAAGTTGCAGGATTTCAATAAAATGAGAGGCAATTCTGAGAAAATGATTATCCCGGTTGTAGTTCATGTATTTCATAATAACGGAGATGAAAATATTTCTGATGCTCAGATAAAGAGCCAGATAGAGATGTTGAACAAAGATTTTCAGCGGCTAAATCCTGATACGATTAAACTTATGCCTGATTTTAAGCCGCTTAAAGAAGGAGATAAAATAACCTGCGAGGTTACTAAAACTGCTTGTGGGCATACCACAACGGCAGTATCCAATACAATCACTGTTTCATTTCAGCCATCTGTTACGATTTCCACTGCCGACACGAGCGTATGTACAGGTTCTAATACCGAAGTGACCTTTACTGCCTATCCGGTAAACGGAGGAACTTCACCGGTATATCAATGGAAGAAAAATAGTGTGAATGTGGGAGAAAACACTGTAACATTTACTGACTCTTCCTGGGCAAATGGTGATATCGTTACCTGCATTATGACTTCAAACTCACCCTGTCATCCAGATGGTGTAGTATCTAACAGTATAAAAATGACGGTATCTGACAGCTTAAATGCATTTCTTAAGCTCTCACAATCACCGGGAGAAATTTGTGCTGGAACAGCTATTGATTTATCAGCAATTCCTGCTGTTGCAGGTTATTCACCTAAATACAACTGGTTTATGAATGGCGATACAATAGCCGGTGCAACCAATGCCTTTTACAGTATTAACAAACCAGACACTGCTTTATACTATTGCCGTATGATTTCCAATGCCGGATGTGTTACCAATGATACTGTATATTCTGACACATTAAAAGGATCGAAAACAGCAACGATTACACCTTCTGTTACAATTTCTCAAACTACTGCTTCTATCTGCTCTGATCCACAATATGTGACTTTTACAGCTACTGCAATAAATGGAGCAGCATATCAATGGAAGATAAACGGAGTAAAAGCAGGGTCAAGCAATCCGCCAAGCGCTACTTTAAATCTAAGAACATGGTCAATCGCTGCTGATTTCGGAATTGAATTTCGCTTGGCTTCTATAGACCCTAACGGAAATTGCACTAACGGAATTGTCCGCCGTTATTCACCACTTACAGAGAGCGCAGATGACAATATTAAAGAAATAAGCGTGTGGCCCAGTGATAAATATCTGAATATGTGGGTAGTGAAAAATATAAAGACTAATCGTAACGAGTGGGGCGGATTGATTCTCGGTTATGCCACTTTCCCAATGCCTGGTACTTCCTTCTTCTCAAGAGACGGTGTAATTATCCGCAGCGACCATTTTGGCACTATTGGAACAAGTGATACAATAAAAAAATGGGGAAGGGTAGCTACACACGAAATCGGACACTGGATGAGTTTGATGCACCCGTTTCAGGATAGTTGTCAGGGAGGCGATTTAGTTCAGGATACTCCACCGGTAGCCGGACCTAACTTCCTATGTCCATTAGGAAGAAACAGTTGTGGCAACGATAATCCTGATTTTCCTGACATGGTTCAAAATTTTATGGACTATTCAGATGGGAATTGTGAAAATATTTTTACTGAAGGGCAAAAAGTAAGAGCAATGGCAGCGATGACTGCTTACAGAAATATTCTTTTTTCTCACAACAACTTAATTGCAACCGGCTCCGATGATGCATCACCGGCAAATATTTGTGCACCTGTTGCGGCATTTAATGCTATTGTAAATACTGCATGTGAAGGCGGACAGGTTTCATTTTATGATTATAGCTATAATGCCGCTGTAACATCTTGGAACTGGTCATTTCCCGGAGGAAATCCTTCAAGCAGTACTGAGCAGTTTCCTAAGGTAACCTATGCCACAGCCGGTAACTATGATGTTACACTCACAGTGAGCAATTCGGTAGGAAACAGTACAGTGACAATGCCATCCTACATCAAGATAGCTCCGACTAATGCAGGAATAAATGGATTAGCACAAGACTTTGAAAGCTTAAACTTCCCATATAATTGGACATTAAGTTCAACCAGTAAGAACAATTGGAGCCGAACAAATAAAGCTGAATTTCAGGGTAATGCTTCAATGATGTTTGCTAACAACCTTAATGAAACAGACGGTAAAATTTCTATAACCTCTCCCAACATTAATCTGAGAGATGCTCCTTCTAAATTCATTTCATTTTATTATGCTTATGCACCAAGGGCTATTGCAGGAGTCGCTTCCTTAGACCGACTGACCGTTTATGTCAGCACGGACTGTGGTAAAACATGGGTTTCTGCATGGTCAAGAAACGGAACACTTCTTAACTCGCTTACTGGAATTCCAACTTCTGTATTCAATTACTACCCAGTTTATCCCAATGAGTGGAAATTGGTTGAGGTGCCGCTTATTACATGGAGTACCCGTACCAACATCCTTGTTCGTCTTGAATTTAGCAGTAAGGGAGGGCATAATATCTTTATTGATAACATCAATCTCGGATACCCAACCGGAATAGAACAACCCAGCGCAACTACAATATCTGCAGCAATGGATATATTCCCGAACCCGGCAATGAATGCTGCAACCATAAGCTATGAACTGGACGGAACATCTCATGTAGATTTAAATATGTATGATATAACCGGCAGAAAAGTATTGCAACTTGTAAATGAAACAATTACTTCTGGAACTCATGAAATCTACCTCGATGCTGACAGGTTGAAACATCTGGGAGCAGGAACTTATATTATAGAAATGAAAACACCCACACAGATTATTACACGCAAGTTTATTAATTTGTAAAGAAAGAAGACTTTAAATAGTTTATTTTTGAAGGGAAAGATTCCACAAAAATCTTTCCCTTCGTATTTTATAGATTGTATCTTGTTAATACACTTATTTGTGGGTTGAAGCCCGATAACTCAAACTCATCCATTTCTTATTTAATTCGTTGATGATACTACACAAATAAAAAATAGAGGAAAATACCTTTTAAAACGCTTGTCAATTAAGATTAGACAATTATCTTTGCCCTCCCTTTTTAAAAACCATTTAAGAAGGGGCAACTTTATGGCACAGGCAAAAGCGATACTAAAAAATGTTCCCACCTCTCCGCAAAAAATGCGGTATGTGGTGGACACCATCCGTGGAGTGGATGTGGAAAAGGCATTGAATCTTCTGAAATTCAGTTCTAAACATACTGCAAAAGAAGTAGAGAAACTTCTGCTATCCGCTACCAATAATTGGAAAGAAAAAAATGAAGGACATAATCCGGAAGATAGTCAGCTATATGTAAAAGAAATTTTTGTGGACGGCGGCACCATGCTCAAGAGATGGCTGCCTGCTCCGCATGGACGAGCGTATAAAAAAAGAAAGCGTTCCAATCATGTTACAATTGTAATTGACAGCCGTGTAGTAATTGATGAAGCGGATGCAACAGAAGAGTCCGTAGAAGAAACAACAGCAGAAATTATTGAAACTGTAGATACAGCAACAGAAACAACTCCTAAAGCAAAATCTCCCAGAAAAAGAACATCGAAAAAGGCGAAAGAGGAAGATGAAGGAGAATCAGAAAATAAAGAAGAAACAAAATAAATATCAGCAACTGAATGGGACAAAAAGCAAATCCGATTGGTAATCGTTTAGGAATCATCCGTGGTTGGGAGTCAAACTGGTTTGGCGGAAATAATCTTGCCGAAAAACTCATTGGCGACCAGAAAGTGCGCGACTATCTGCGTGCGCGTATTTCTAAAGGAGGTATTTCAAGTATTGTGATTGAAAGAACACTTAATCGCTTAACCATTACAATTCATACTTCCCGTCCGGGAATTATTATTGGTAAAGGTGGTGGTGAAGTAGATTTGATTAAGGAAGAATTGAAAAAAATTACAGGGAAGGATGTTCAGATTAACATAGTAGAAATCCGTCGCCCTGAAACAGATGCAGCAATAGTAGCCGACTCTATTGCCCGTCAGATTGAAGCCCGTATTAATTACCGCCGTGCAATTAAAATGGCAATAGCATCTGCTATCCGTATGGGTGCAGAAGGTATAAAAGTGAGAATCAGCGGACGTTTAGCCGGCGCTGAAATTGCCCGTTCTGAAGAAATTAAACAAGGCAGAGTTCCGCTGCATACACTTCGTGCAGATATTGATTATGCACTGGGAGAAGCGCAAACCGTATATGGAAAAATAGGGATAAAGGTTTGGATTTGTAAAGGAGAAATATTGGGTAAGCGTGATTTATCTCCAAATGTAGGACAGAAAACAGAAGGCGCTCCACGTCCGCGTCGTGAAAATGACGACAGAAAAGGAGATCGTCGCCACGAAGGTGGAAGAGGTGAGAGAAGAAGCGGTGGCGGCGGACGCAGAAAAGAAAATAGAAATAACAGCTAAACGTCATTCAGGAAAAGTAAAGAACCCGTCTAAGAGTGTTACAGGTACCTTACTTTGTTCAGCATGACAAAAAAGACTAAGACATGCAACCGAAAAAAACAAAATATAGAAAAGGGCAGAAAGGAAGAATGAAAGGTAATGACCATCGCGGCGCTACCTTAGCTTTTGGCACTTTTGGATTAAAGGCATTGGAACAGTGCTGGATGACCGAAAAACAAATTGAAGCTGCCCGTGTGGCATTAACCCGCCACATGAAGCGTGAAGGAATGGTTTGGATTCGCATTTTCCCTGACAAACCCATTACCAAAAAACCATTAGAAGTTCGTATGGGAAAAGGAAAAGGAAACCCTGAAGGATGGGCTGCTGTAGTAAAGCCGGGGAGAATTTTATTTGAAGCAGAAGGAGTTCCGTTACAAACCGCAAAAGAAGCATTAAAACTTGCAGCACAAAAACTTCCGATTGCCACTAAGTTTGTGATAAGCAGAGAATACGCAGGATAATAATTATAAGAAAAAAACAGGAACAATGCCAAGAACAAAACTAAATCTACACGAACTTTCTGATAAAGATCTTCAGGAAAAAATGAATGTAGAAAAAGCACGATACAAGAAGTTGCACTTTAATCATACGGTGAATCAATTGGAAAATCCAAAGACACTGAAAGAACTTCGTCGTGATATTGCACGAATGAAGACAGAACAAACCGCAAGAGCAAAAAAAACTGCTGCTAAATAATTACTATGATGGCTGAAAGAAATTTAAGGAAATCAAGAACAGGAGTTGTCTCCAGTAACAAGATGAATAAAACCATTACCGTTGTAGTGGAAAGAAAAATCATGCACCCGAAATACGGAAAGTTTCTGAAGAAGAGTACCAAGTTTCATGCACATGACGAAAAGAATGAATGTAGCATCGGTGATGTGGTAAGAATTGAAGAAACCCGTCCGCTTAGTAAGACAAAGCGGTGGCGGTTAGTAGAGGTAGTAGAGAAAGCGAAGTAAAAGTCATTAAATAGCTGTTACAAACAGCTTTATTCAATACAACTGAAGGCGCACCTGTTATAGGCGCGCCTTTTTAGTTTGAGTAAATGGAATTTCTATCTGAACCAGACAAAAATATTTTCTATCATTATCTCTGATTTCACAATCATTTATTTCTAATGAGCAGTAATAAGGGTAAGCGAAAAGATAAAGTGGGGCAGAAGAGTACCACACCTCCATTTTTTCAGAATAACAAATTAATTACTGTGCTTATTGCTCTGTTTTGTTTTCTGCTTTATTTCAATACACTCAGCTATGATTATTGTGGTGATGATACCATTCTGATTAAAGAAAACAAATTAGTAAATCATGGACTTGACCATGCTGCACAATTAATTACCAAAGGAACGTTTTATGGCTACAACCAGCAGAACTACGGAGCTTACCGCCCTCTTACTATGCTCAGTTTTGCTATGGAAGTACAAATGTTCGGACTTAATCCGTTTATGGGACATTTTATTAATATTTTGCTCTACATCATTTGTGGTATTCTGCTTCATCGGATGCTGTTACAGTTCTTCCCCAGCAAACATTTGATTGCTTTACTTGTAACTCTGCTATTCCTCTCTCATCCTGTTCATTCTGAAGTAGTCGCTAACATCAAAAGCCGCGATGAAATCTTCGCATTTTTATTCAGTTTTCTGATTCCGGCATCTCTGTTTATTAAGCATGATAGAAGAGATATAAAACTTTATGTAACCGGATTATTCAGTTTTTTTATTGGACTATTTGCCAAAGAATCTGCTGTTACAATGCTCATTCCGGCAGTATTTTCTCTTTGGTTCTTCGGCAGAAAGAATAGTAGAGAGATTTCGCTTTTCTATTTGTTGCCAACGCTTCTTTTGACCGGAGTTTATTTATTCATCAGAAATATTTTTTTGGATGCTCCTCCGGAAGAACAATTATCTATAACCAATACCTTATTTCACACTCATTCATTCACAGAAAAAGTTGGTACCATTCTTTTCATTCAACTGAAAAATTTAGAGAAACTTATTTTTCCACTTCATCTGAGTTGGGATTACAGTTACAATCAGATTCCGGTAACCGGCTTGTTTAGTACACCGGCTTTATTTGCTCTTGTAATTTTTGGAAGTGCAGCAGCTTATGCGGTTGTAAAAATGAAATCAAGAACACCTACTTCTTACTTCATTATTTTTTATGGAGCATCTGTTCTGCTTTATACTCATTTGCTGGTAATGTTAGCTCCTAACATGGCAGACAGATTTCTGTTTATTCCTGCATTACCGGTTTGTGCTTTATTGATTTTATTGTTGGAATCAGGAATTGAAAAAACAAAACAGATAAGGAATAAAACCGCTTATCTTGTTATACCTGTTTTAGCTGTTACAGTATTATTCTCTGCAAGAACTATTGCACGAAATCCTGTCTGGAAAAATAATGAGGCAATGTTTCGCTCAGGTATCAAAGATTCTCCTGACAGCTACTATGTATATCAAACTCTGGGGCAATATCTTTCAGCTAAAGCAGATTCATCAGATAATTCAGTAGAGAAGAAAGCGCTTTATACAGAGGCAGAATCTATTCTCGAAGAGGGAAATATAATTAGCCCTGAAGTGCAGGATAACTGGTATTTGCAAGGACGTTGCGCATATCTTGCCGGCGATTTCAACAAAGCAGAATATGCTTATATGCAATCCATCATACGGTTTGATAAACCTAAAAAAGAAGCTATTTACAATCTTGCGGTTCTCTATAAGGAAGAAAAAAAATATGATGATGCAGTTAAGTGGTTAAATAAGGTGAACGAGCTGGAAGATAATTTTATGAATTCCTATTCATTGCTTGGTGAAATTTATCTCTATAAAAATGATTTCAGCAGGGCACAAGAAGCGTTAATGAAGTCACTCAAAGAAAACCCGAATCAGGAGAATGTGCTTAACAATTTAGGAGTAAGTTATTTTTCAATGAGAGATTATTCTAAGGCGGAGGAATTTTTTAGCCAATCGGTTTCTTTGTTTCCGTGTTCATTTAATGGATTAAAAAATCTTGCAGCTACCTATCAGAGCGAAAATAAATTAGATGCTGCTATCCGCTGCTGTGAAATTCTGATTCGGTGCTACCCGGATAATCCGATAGGATACCAGAATATTATTTCAATGTACTCATTGAAGGGAGATAAAGAGAGAATGCGGGAGTATCAGAATAAGTTGAATAAACTACACTGATTGATTCAGCAAATAATAGAGTTAATTCAACTCTTTCGCTTCTGCAATCAGCTCTGCAATATCCTTCACATGTATTTCCTGGTCTTTATTTTTGCTCTTTATTCCATCATCCAGCATAATCATACAGAAAGGACAGGAAGATGCAACAATTGAGGCACCGGTTTCCATTATTTGCTCAGTACGTTTCTGGTTAACTCTCTTTGTTCCTCTTTCTTCTTCCTTAAAAATCTGAGCGCCTCCTGCACCGCAACATGTTCCGCGAGAACGGCAGGTTTTCATCTCTCTCAATTCAGTTTTAAAAGCATCAATTACCTGACGGGGCGCCTCGTAAATATTATTCCCTCTGCCGATATAACAACTGTCATGGTAGGTAATAGGAGTTCCTTTCAACGGATTATCTTCTTTAATTACCAGCTTTCCTTCCTGAATCAATTGTTGCAGGAAAACAGAATGATGTACTACTTCATAATTTCCACCCAATGCAGGATATTCGTTTTTCAAAGTGTTGAAGCAGTGAGGGCAGGCGGTTACAATTTTCCTCACTCCATAATTATTCAGCGTAGTAATATTTTGCATTGCCTGCATCTGAGCTAAGAATTCATTCCCCGATCTTTTTGCCGGATCACCATTGCAGGTTTCTTCTGTACCCAAAACGGCGTAATTCACTTTCGCTTCTTTAAGAATTTTTGCAAATGCACGGGTGATTGATTTTGCACGGTCATCAAAACTTCCGGCACAGCCTACCCAAAACAGTATTTCTACGCCCTCACCTTTTGATACCATCTCTGCCATAGTAGGAACATCCATTCCTTCTGCCCATTTCAGCCGGTCGGCAGCAGGGAATTGCCAGGGCGCTCCGTTATTTTCTATATTTCCCATCATACCCGCAAGCTCTGTTGGCATTTTTGATTCTTCCATAACTAAGCTGCGACGCATATCTACGATAATGGAAAGTGGATCAATATTCACCGGACATTCTTCCACACAGGCATTGCAGGTGGTGCAAGCCCACAGTTCTTCTTCAGTAATATAATCGTGTAATAAAGATTTATTGTCAACGAAGTCCATCCCGTGTTTGTCAATATTCCTTCCCACTTCTTCCAAACGGTCGCGCGTGTCCATCATAATTTTTCGTGGAGAAAGCAACTTACCGGTTTGGTTAGCCGGGCACACGGAAGTGCATCTTCCACATTCGGTACAGGAATAAGCATCCATCAATTGTTTCCAGGATAAATCGCGAACATCTTTTGCTCCAAATTTTACGGGTTCAGTACTTGGTGTTACAGCAGCATTGGGGTCAAGCATCAGCTTTACCTCATTTGTAAC
>CAYRJA010000052.1:0-20544 GCA_964424455.1 uncultured Bifidobacteriaceae bacterium | reverse complement strand
CGTGTGCTGAGCACCGGGATAAACCATACTTGATAAACCCAACTGATGTATTCTTCTTAACCGCTGAAAATACGGATGCTCTATCAGGTCGAATACTATATGGTACGGAATAGTGATTAACCCGTAAACTGCATCATTGATAATTTTATTCTTATTCAAATCTGACTTCTATTTTAGTTGTTTAACCGATTTTATAGCTGACTTTTCAAAAATAAGTAAGAGAGATATTTATTATTAATATTTACTGTAGCAGTTGATTTGATGAGTTGTAATCATTTCAACTCTGACTCATTAAAGTGTTGTTAGAAAGCTTACGGATAAACTGCTGATAATTTGATTTTCAGGTTGCTAATTTAATGAAAAACAGAGTCACATACTAAAGCTTCGTTTGCTTCGTTCTTACCTTTTTATTTTTTGAAAATAATAAAATTGTATTAGATGGAAGCAGTAATTAAGAATAACTTTGTCAAAAAAATCAGTATGCCGGCTATGAGTACTATTCCAACAGTTTTGTGGTGCGATGATGAGATAGAATTGCTTAAACCGCAGGTTATGTTCATCAGTGATAAGGGCTATCGCGTAATTGAAACGAGTAATGGTCACGATGCAATTGAGAAGTGTATGGAAGAGCCAATTGATATAGTGTTTTTGGACGAACAGATGCCCGGGCTTTCAGGACTGGAAACACTGACGAGAATTAAAGCAATTCATCCGATGCTTCCTGTTGTGATGATTACAAAGAATGAGGAGGAGAATATCATGGAACAAGCTATCGGTTCGCAAATCAGTGATTACCTGATTAAGCCGGTGAAGAGTAATCAGATATTGCTTACGCTCAAAAAAATTCTGGATAGTCGCCAATTAATCAGCAACAAAACAACTTCAGATTATCAAAAGGAATTTCAGCAAATCATCACTTCGCTCAGTGAAATAAAAACACAATCGGAATGGGCAGACCTATATAAAAAATTAGTTTATTGGGAACTGGAACTGGATAAGTCAAAGACTACCGGAATGAATGAAGTGCTGACCATGCAGAAGTCAGAAGCAAATACCGAGTTTGCAAAGTTTGTAGTAAAAAATTATTTAGGATGGCTGAACAACCCTGATGGTAATACGCCTACCATGTCACATACGCTACTCAAAGAAAAGGTATTCCCATTTCTTGATCCTGAAGTGCCCACCTTCTTCATTCTGATTGATAACCTCCGCTTCGATCAGTGGAAAACAATCCAGCCTATACTAAGTGAATATTACAGAGTAGTAGCTGAAGATACATTTTACAGCATTCTTCCCACTTCTACTCAGTATAGCCGTAATGCAATCTTTGCGGGACTGTTGCCGCTTGAAATTGAAAAGAAATTTCCCAACTACTGGTTGAATGATGAAGAAGAAGGTGGAAAGAATTTGCATGAACAGGACTTCCTTAGCGATAATGTAGTACGCTCGAAAAAAGACATTAAATTTTCTTATACAAAAATTACAAATCAGAATGACGGACGGATATTGGTGGACAATGTTTTCAATCTGATGAAGAACAATCTGAATGTAATTGTTTACAACTTCGTGGACTTGCTATCACATGCAAGAACAGAAAATCAGGTGTTGCGTGAATTGGCAAGTGATGAAACTTCTTACCGTTCCATTACCGCTTCATGGTTTGAGCATTCTCCTTTGTACCAGATGTTACAGCGGATTGCAGAAAAGCGGGTGAATGTGATTATCACCACAGACCACGGCAGCATCAGAGTAAAAGAACCGTCAAAAGTTGTGGGCGACAGAGATACCACAACAAATCTCAGATACAAGCATGGAAGAAATTTAAACTACAGTGCAAAAGATGTATTAGAGATTCGTGACCCTCATCAGGCATACCTTCCTAAGCCGCATGTCAGTTCAGCATTCATCTTTGCGAAAGAAGATAAGTTCTTTGTTTATCCGAATAACTACAACTATCATGTAAATCATTTTCGCAACACCTTTCAGCACGGTGGATTGTCTTTGGAAGAAATGATTTGTCCGTTTGTAAAACTGACAACTAAAGTGTAATCAGTATTGATAGAGAGGAATAGTTGTAATATTTTGTTAGCATAAATATATACAGTTCAGAAATACTACTTACTGTACTGGGATAATAGAGTCTATTATGCTACATACCTGTATCTATTCTTTGCGTTATTCTTAATTTGAACCAAAGAAGATAATTTCGCTTCGTGAAAAATTATTTATCTCTCATCAAGTTCAGTCATACAGTATTTGCCTTGCCATTTGCACTGATTGGATTTTTTTTAGCAGTAAAGCAAGCCCAAGAACCGGTGGACTGGAAATTATTTTTATTGGTCTTGATATGTATGGTAAGTGCAAGAAGCGCTGCGATGGCATTTAACCGGTATCTCGACAAAGATATTGACAGTAAAAATCCACGAACAAAAACGAGGGAAATTCCGACAGGAATAATCTCATCTTATAATGCATTGTTGTTTGTGATTATTTCATCGGCAGTTTTTATTACTGCTGCATTCTTTATCAACTGGATTTGTTTTTTACTGAGTCCATTGGCATTGTTGGTTATACTTGGTTACAGTTATACTAAACGATTTACCTCACTGTCACACTTTGTGTTAGGTTTAGGTTTGTCGCTCGCACCGATCGGAGCATATTTGGCTGTTACAGCACATTTTGCATTAATTCCTGTTCTTATTTCTATTGCAGTGCTAACATGGGTAGGAGGGTTCGATATTATTTACTCCTTACAAGATGATGAATTTGACCGGAGCGAAAATTTGTTTTCTATACCGGCACAATTCGGAAGAAAAAATTCTCTTCGTTTTTCACTGATGGTTCATCTGCTTACTAATGTAATATTGGTTATTGTCGGTATTGCCGGAGGATTTGGATGGCTGTACTGGGCGGGTTTTGTAATTTTTATTGCATTGCTTATCTATCAACATTCTATTATAAGCCCGGATGATTTAAGTAAGGTAAATGTTGCTTTCGGTACAACGAATGGAGTGGCAAGTATTTTATTTGCAGGGTTTGTTCTTCTTGATTTATTTGTTCACTGAATATTCGTTTGCCTAAAATATCTTTGCAAGTGTGGGAAGAATCTTAGCAATTGATTATGGCGAAAAGCGGGTAGGGCTGGCTGTAACCGATCCGTTAAAAATCATAGCAGGCGGATTACCAACAGTGGAAACAAAAAATATTTTCTTGTTCCTTAAAGAATATCTTTCCAAAGAACAGGTAGAAAGCATTGTGATTGGCGATCCTAAAAATCTTCAGAATGAAGAAATGGATATCACATCTAAAGTAAATTTGTTTGTTGAGCAATTAAGAAAAAACTTCCCGCGGATAACTATTCATCGTGTGGACGAGCGCTATACTTCTAAAATGGCGACACAAACCATTGCTCAATCCGGGTTAAGTAAAAAAAATCGTCGCAAAAAGGAATTAGTAGATAAGATTAGCGCTGTGATTATTTTGCAGAACTTTTTAGAAGGAATGAGTTTTAATAAGTAATAAAGATTTTAAACTATAATTAATGATTCTTCCGATTTACGCTTACGGCGATCCGGTATTGAGGAAAGTGGCGAAGGAAATTGATAAAGATTATTCTGAACTGCAGTCCATTATTGAAAATATGTGGGAGACTATGTACAATTCCTCAGGAGTTGGCTTAGCAGCTCCTCAAGTAGGGTTATCTATCCGTTTATTTTTAGTTGACAGTGAATATGTATTGAAAAAGATGGATGAAAAAGAGGATGATGAAAATGAATTTGAGGGAGAAACAGGAGTCAAACGTGTCTTTATAAATGCAAAAATACATGGGAGGGAAGGAGAAAAGTGGGTTTACAACGAAGGATGCCTTAGTATTCCGAAAATCAGAGAAGATATAAGACGACCGGATGAAATTGATATAGAGTATTTCGATGAAAACTTTGTTCATCATCGGGAGAAAATAGATGGTTTTACTGCGCGGGTGATTCAACACGAATACGATCATATTGAAGGGATTCTTTTTACAGATTTACTGAAACCACTGAAAAAAAGAATGTTAAAAAGTAAACTGGATAAAATTTCAAAAGGGGAAATAGAAGTGGATTACAAAATGAAATTTCCACTAAAGAAATAATTTCTCACTTATTCGGATTCTTGTATCTTCCGTTCTTTATATCAGTGATAAATTGCGACCACGCAACAGGATTCAGCAAACTTATTGGACGAGGTTGACCGTAATAGTACAATGATGAAGCATAATTAGTCAGTACTCTTTGCGAGCTGATATTCGGATCAGCCGGAGCATTAGTAATCATTGCACGAATTACATCGGGATTCAAATTGCGCTTTGCACGCTCCAAATCATCATCCGGAATCTTTGTGTGTACAAATGCATCAGGAAATTGGTCACGAGTGCCCCACGGATAAACCACTTGCTCCTTTAGCATCATGAATGTGGGTTCTAAAAAAATTTTTACTACAAATTTTTTATCAGGAACATCTGCCGGAATAATAAACCATTGCCTTTTAAAACCGAGACATGAAAACTGAATGGTATCACCTTCCATAGCTACCAATGAAAAGAATCCTTCATAATTGCTGATGGTAATAATTCCTGTTCTGAAATCATAAACTGTAACAAAAGGGATTGCCTTGTGTGAATCATCTGCTGAATGAATTTCACCGCTGAACTGAATGACTCCAAACCCCTGAGCATTTGCCAGCACATTGACAGAGGAGAACAGAAGAAAGAAGAATAATTTTTTCACGATGTATAAAGCAAAGATAAAACTAAATGAATGGGTAAAGAATTACACATTTTTAAAACCGTATGACAAATTGCCGGATAAACTTTTTTTATCTGATTACCATTCCTGCGACAGCACATAACCTTTTATAAAAGTTGCAGTTCTGAACTCTGTTCAAAAAGGAGAAAATGAGTAATCTGTCTTGTACTATTCAGTGTCAGACTATATTCGGCTATACTGTCTTTGTTCTTGTTTTTTTTCTTTCCGCACTTTTGAATTTACTCATGGAAGAAAATCCCGCTGCTGCCTGAACCAGAAGGAAAATGGCAATAGGAAGACTGGCAATAAACAATACAACACTGAGTATTCGGTTATCATCTGCGTACCAAAGCGTAAACAGAGAGAAAGCAAGCAAACATATTCCTACTATAAATTCAATTACAAAAAGAAGGTATGGGAGTGTACTTGTCGTTTGATAAAATTGAGTACGCGTAAACTCTTTGTAAGGAAGCCGCAAATGAATCAAAGAGCGTTCCCTTGCTACATTTATCCAATGCAAATACGAAGGGTTTTTCATTGGATCGAAAAAATTAGTGAGTGTAGCTTCGTGTATATCTCTTGTCTTTGGATGAATCAGAATATCATAAGCTTCATTCACCAAAATAAAGTTATCCTCTGCACCAGAAGAAGAATTGAGTTCAGGATGATATTCTTTCACCTTTTTGCGAAAAGCAGATTTTATTTCCGCGACACTTGCATTATGAGGAATATCCAAAATTTTGTAGTAGTCTTTATTCATAGAAAAACATTTATTGTAATAATATTCCGGTGAAAGATATGAAATATAATTATTGTTTCCATATCCCTCCTTTTTGTATGCACGAAGTTAATAATTAATTCCTAAACTCCCTTCGTAACTCTTTTTTTGCCTGATATTATTCTATTTCATACCTACATTTGCGGCTCTTTTTAAAAAACTATTTTATGTCAGATTTCAGTCATAATTCCTTTGCTAAAAGACACATCGGGCCTAATGCCGGAGACACTAAGGAAATGCTCAATGCCATAGGTGTAGATTCTATTGATACCCTGATTAATGAAACAGTGCCTTCTGCCATCAGAATGAAACAGCCGCTTAATCTTCCTGAAGGAATGAGCGAGTTTGAATTTTTGAAAATGATGAAAGAAATTGCTGCGAAGAACAAAGTGTTCCGTTCCTATATCGGTATGGGATATTACAATACAATTACACCATCTGTTATTCTGAGAAATATATTTGAAAACCCCGGATGGTACACCCAGTACACTCCTTATCAGGCAGAGATTTCGCAGGGGCGGCTGGAATCATTGTTAAACTTCCAAACGATGGTTTTGGATTTAACCGGAATGGAAGTAGCGAATGCTTCTCTTTTAGACGAAGGTACTGCTGCTGCTGAAGCCATGACAATGATTTATCATTCACTTGGGAACCATGCGGAACATAAGAACACCTTTCTTGTTTCGGATAAATGCCTGCCGCAAACAATTGATATTCTGAAAACCCGTGCAACACCACTCGGTTTTGTAATTGAAGTAACAGACGAAAGCAAATTCTCATTCTCCGAAAATGTCTTCGGAATATTATTACAGTATCCTGATGTGAATGGCTCAGTGAATGATTATACAGAACTTATCAGACAAGCACATGATAATAATGTGAAAGTTGTATTTGCCTGTGACTTACTTGCTCTCACTTTATTAACCTCTCCCGGAGAATTAGGTGCGGACATAGCGGTGGGTTCAGCACAACGGTTTGGAGTACCGCTTGGTTTTGGAGGCCCTCATGCAGCGTTCTTTGCAGCGAAAGATGAATTCAAACGGTTGATGCCGGGTCGTATTATCGGAGTATCGGTGGACGCAAAAGGAAACACAGCTTACCGCATGGCTTTACAAACACGCGAACAGCATATTCGTCGAGAGAAAGCCACTTCAAACATCTGCACTGCACAAGCGCTGCTTGCTAATATGGCAGCCATGTATGCCGTATATCATGGACCAGCTGGATTAAAAAGTATTGCATCGGAGATTCATCAGCTTGCACAGCAACTGTCACTTAGGTTAGAAGTGTTGGGATATAAACAACTAAACAGATACTTCTTTGATACCCTTTGTGTTCATGTAGGAAATCATCCTGCGGAAACATTTACGAAGGTGAATAAATTGGCTTTGCAGAATGGAATCAATTTCCGTTATATTGATAAGGAACATATAGGCATTTCATTGGATGAAACAGTTTCTGAAAATGATGTAACAGATATTGTTTCTGTATTTGCTAAAGCAATAGGCGCTGGCTTACCATCTGCTTCAGATACAAAACAAGTAAACATACAATCATCACTCAGTAGAACTTCTCAATATCTTACTCATCCTGTTTTCAACCGCTATCATTCTGAAACACAAATGATGCGCTATATTAAAGAGTTGGAGAACAAAGATCTTGCTTTGAACACTTCCATGATTTCGTTGGGTTCCTGTACAATGAAACTGAATGCAGCTACCGAAATGATGCCGCTCAGTTGGAGCGAGTTTTCTTCTATTCATCCATTTGTTCCGCTTAATCAGGCAAAAGGAAGTTTACAAATTATAAAAGAACTGGAAGCACAACTCTGTACTATTACAGGTTTTGATGCGTGTTCGCTGCAACCCAATAGTGGCGCTCAGGGAGAATATGCCGGACTGATGGTTATCATGGCATATCACCGCGATCATAAGCAAGGTCACAGGAATGTGGTATTGATTCCTTCGTCAGCACACGGTACAAATCCGGCAAGCGCTGTAATGGCAGGAATGAAAGTGATAGTAACGAAGTGCGACAGTAATGGCAACATTGATTTACAAGATTTGAAACATCATGCTGAAGTAAACAAAGCATCTCTTGCTGCACTGATGGTTACTTACCCTTCCACTCATGGAGTATTTGAAGAGAGCATTAAAGAAGTTTGTGAAATTATTCATGCAAACGGAGGATTGGTTTATATGGATGGCGCTAATATGAATGCACAGGTAGGATTAACTTCTCCGGCAGTGATAGGAGCAGATGTTAATCATATCAATCTGCATAAGACATTTGCCATACCACATGGCGGCGGCGGTCCGGGTGTAGGACCAATTTGCGTTACAAAGAAATTAGTACCTTACCTTCCTGGACATTCTGTAGTAAAGACAGGAGGGAAAAAAGCAATTCCTGCTATTTCTGCGGCACCGTGGGGAAGCGCAAGCATTCTGATGATTTCATACAGTTATATTAAAATGTTAGGAGGAGAGGGTTGTACTGATGCTACGAAGTATGCTATTCTGAATGCTAATTACATCATGAGTAAATTAGAAAAGCATTATCCGATATTATATCGTGGGAAAAACGGACGCTGTGCTCATGAAATGATTGTGGATATGCGGGAGTTTAAAAAGTATGGTATAGAAGTAGAAGATTTGGCAAAGCGGTTAATGGATTACGGTTTTCACGCACCCACTATTTCATTTCCAGTTCCCGGAACCATGATGATTGAGCCGACGGAGAGCGAAGACAAAGCAGAACTCGACCGTTTCTGTGCTGCTATGATTTCTATAAGGCATGAGATACAAGAAGTGATAGACGGCATTGCAGATAAAGAGGATAATGTATTGCATAATGCACCCCACACTGCTGAGGAAGTGGTAAGCGACGATTGGAAACATTCTTATAGTCGCACTAAAGCAGCATTTCCACTTCACTTTGTAATGAAAAACAAATTTTGGCCATCTGTTGCACGAGTAAATAATACAGCAGGAGACAGAAATCTGATTTGCTCATGCCCACCGGTTGAGAGCTATGTAGAGGAATTAGTAGGATAATTGCAAAACGGATATTCTCATTGATTTCAGTATAAGATTTAATACTGTAACAGCTAAATAAAAACCGCCGGAATTAGATTATCTAATTCCGGCGGTTTCTGCTTTTATAGTCTGAACTTTTTTACGATACTGATTTTTATGCTTAGCTCATATTAAATAGATAATCACTCTATGAAACTATGCCACTTTCAGTTGATGTCTGAATTTAGATTGGTTCAACTTGCTTTCAGCCAGTTCGCGTGTTACAGTAAATGTCTTTGTATTTTTCTCAGACGGCAGATTGAACATTATGTCGGTCATAATTGCTTCGCAAATTGAGCGAAGTCCGCGTGCGCCGAGTTTGTACTCCATAGCTTTGTCAACGATATAATCAATAGCTTCATTGTCGAAGGAGAGTTTCACCTCTTCAATTTCAAACAGTCGTTTATATTGTTTAACCAGCGCATTCTTCGGCTCTGTTAATATACGGCTGAGCGCATTCCGGTCGAGAGAATCTAAGTAAGTTACAACCGGCAATCGTCCAACCAATTCAGGAATAAGTCCATAGTGTTTTATATCCTGTGGATTAACGTAGCGGAGCAAATTATTTTTGTCGTATTGGTCTGAGGTCTGTTCAGATTTGAAGCCAATGACCTGTGTTTGCGTTCTGCGGGCAATTACTTTATCTAATCCTTCAAATGCACCGCCACAGATAAACAAAATGTTGTGGGTCTTTACAGTTACCATTTTCTGTTCAGGATGCTTTCTTCCGCCGTGTGGTGGTACCAGCACTTCTGTTCCTTCTAACAGTTTCAATAAGCCCTGCTGCACGCCTTCACCTGATACATCGCGCGTAATAGATGGGTTATCTGTCTTACGAGCAATCTTATCAATTTCATCAATATAAATAATCCCTTTCTCAGCCGCCTGAACATCGTAGTCACATGCCTGTAACAGACGGGTAAGAATACTTTCTACATCTTCTCCCACATAACCTGCCTCTGTAAATACCGTTGCATCTACAATAGCAAACGGAACATTCAGGAACCGTGCTATCGTGCGTGCCAATAATGTTTTTCCTGTTCCAGTTTCTCCGCACATAATGATGTTTGATTTTTCAATCTCCACATCATCTTTTATCTGGTGGTTTAACCGCTTGTAATGATTGTAAACGGCTACAGACAAAACTTTTTTCGCTTCATCCTGTCCAATCACATATTCGTCTAAGAATGATTTGATTTCTTTTGGAGTGGAAAAGCGTGGAGGCGCTGTAACAAATTTTTTCTTGCGTGTCAGATTTTCCTCTTCTATAATATGTTGTGCCTGCACGACACAAGCTTCGCAGATGTAGGCATCAATTCCTGAAATTAAAATTAGCGTTTCTTCTTTTCCCTTTCCGCAGAAAGAGCATCGCTGTGGTTTTTTCATACAGAGAATTTTATGTTAACAGACTCGGATGCAATAAACTTGTTAAGAATTTATTACTCTATTACAAAACAAATTTCGTTCATTTTTTTTAAATGAACTTATTCGGCTTTTTTCTTTAATAAGACCTCGTCAATCATACCGTATTCTTTGGCTTCCTGCGCCATCATCCAGTAATCCCGATCGCTGTCTTTTTCTACTCTTTTAAAAGGCTGTCCACTATGGTTAGCAATAATATCGTACAATTCCTTTTTCAGCTTACCGATTTCACGGGCAGTGATTTCGATGTCGCTTGCCTGTCCTTCGGCTCCGCCCATTGGCTGGTGAATCATTACGCGCGAATGAGGAAGCGCCGTGCGTTTTCCTTTCTGTCCTGCACATAGTAAAACAGCAGCCATTGAAGCAGCCATGCCTGTACAAATTGTAGCCACATCCGGATTAATGTACTGCATGGTGTCATAAATACCCAGTCCGGCATAAACCGAACCACCCGGGCTGTTCAGGTAAATCTGGATATCCCGCTTTGCATCGGCAGATTCCAAAAAGAGCAACTGTGCCTGAATCACATTTGCAACATAATCATCAATAGGGTCGCCGAGGAAAATGATACGATCCATCATCAGACGGGAGAATACATCCATAGAAGCTACATTCATCGGACGCTCTTCAATAATATAAGGTGTGAGCGCTGTTACATTGTCGGCAATATATTTATCCAAGTGCATACTGCTCATTCTGCGATGCTGAGTAGCATATTTTTTAAATTCGCTCTTAAAGTTCATAATTTATTTTTAAGCGTGAGTGTAATCGTGTAAAGAAATTTCTTTGCCGGCAATGTTCGCATTTTTCTTCAGTACCTCAAAAATCTTTTTCTCCAGTAACCTGTTGATATAGTCTTTTCTGTTCTTTTCATTATCCAGTATCATGTTGGTGATATTCTGTAACGATTTCTCCATTTCTTCGGTAATCTGACCGCCAAAATAATGTCCGGCAAATTCTTCAGCTACGAATTTCCTCAATTCTTCTGGGGTTATTTCAATATTGTTGTCCTTGACGAGTTTTTCTGTGATTAAATCCCACTTTACCTGACGGGTAATTGCATCAAATTCTTTTTCTATCTGCTCAAAAGTTACTGGTTTATTATTGCTGGCTACAATCCACTTTTTCAGAAAATCAACCGGTAAGTCAATTTTTGTTTTCTCAATCACAGCTTCCATCAGGTCGTAAGTCAGCCGCTGTTCAGCCATACGTGCGTATTGCTGTTTCATTTCTTCGCTGATTTTAGCCCGCATTTCATCTTCTGACTTTATTTTTCCTTCACCAAAAACTCTATCAAACAGTTCCTGATTCACGACTGCCTTTTCTACATGGTGAATACTATTGATAGTCATTCTGAACTGAGTACCCATCTCGTCAGCCGTATGATGGTCCACTTTCAGGATATTGTGTACAATCAGTTCGTGATTATTACCAAAAGTGTCGTTGATATTAAAATCAATATGCTCACCTTTTTTCATAGTGAGCATTTTATCAGCGATGTTTTTATCAGCAATGGAAGTGATGGAGATACGGGTAGTGCTATCAACGCCTCCTTCTTTTACATTCCCTTCACTGTTCAATTCTGAGAAAGTGGCATCCAGTACATCATCTGCACCGATTGTATCCGTTTCTGAAGTAGTGCCAAACCGCACGCGGAATTTTTCAATCTCCTCACCAACATTCTTTTCTTCTAATTTAATATCGTAAAGAGCGAATTCCTTTTCCTTCTTCATGTCTGCAATTTCAAATGAAGGAATCAATCCCATTTCAAAATTAAAGTGTAAAGGACTTGGCTCATTGATATTTATAGACTGCTTCTCTTCGGTTTCAGATGGAATCGGCTGACCGAAAATGTTCAGCTTATTTTCTTTAATATAGTTATCAATAGAATCACCAACGATTTTATTCAATTCTTCCGCAAGCAGTTCGTTGCCATGCATTTTTTTGGTCATGCTAACAGGAACTTTTCCCGGGCGGAAACCGGGTAAAGAAATCTTTTTGCTCAATGACCGGATAGATTCTTCCACTTTCGGAAGATAATCGTTTGGCTCCAGATTTATTTTTACTTTAAGATGCAGATCACTGAGATTTTCAGTAGTAATATTCACGGTGTTGGTTTTATTAATTGATTAATTTGAAAACAGGCATTGTAAAAACTACAATGCCATTTATTGTTTTCAACTGTGCGGATGGAGGGACTCGAACCCCCACGCCTCTCGGCACCAGATCCTAAGTCTGGCGCGGCTGCCATTACGCCACATCCGCAGAAAGGGGTGCAAATGTAACAAAAGACTGCTGTTTGAGTTGGGATAAAATAATAAAAATAAAAAACCGCCCTTCTTCTTTGAAATCTCTTGGATTCAATCGCGTTGCTGCAGCAAAACACCAAAACTGCAAGCGGTGCGGAAGAGTCGGGCGGTTAAAACTTTGTTAGTTTTAGGTTTGAAACTGTGTGTTTCGGCGATGTTTGAGGGCTTCTACTTTCAAATTATTTGATGGTTACACTTTTTCTAAAAAAATCTTCATTTTTTGTAAGATTAAGTATAAAGTAGTGAGAATGAATATAAAGGAGTTTGCAGGAGAGGAATCAAGCATTTAATACCGACGGGTCTCCTGCGGAGTACTCGACGAGGACGAAAACTTACTCCTCCAAAAGATTCGAACCAAAGACCAAATAATTCACAACAATTCATGACAAATAGAAAGCGCTTGTTAAAATAGCATGAACCTCTATATTTGACAGAAGCTAACCTTTTCGGATTACATAAATTTTTTAGATAAACTTCACGCAGTACTAATCTGAATTAAAGCTCAAGAAAAAAATCTCCTTAACATGGAACTCCAAATCATTCAGAAAAAGATTTTTGAAATCAGAGGAAATAAAGTAATGCTTGATTTTCATCTGGCAGAATTATATGGAGTGGAAACAAGGGTTTTAGTGCAAGCGGTCAAGCGGAATATTAAAAGATTTCCTTCCCGTTATATGTTCCAGCTTAATAAGAATGAATTTCTGGTTTTGATGTCACAAATTGTGATATCAAAAATTGAAAAAAGAGGAGGAACGCGAAAACTTCCATATGCTTTTACCGAGCATGGTGTTACCATGCTTTCTGCCGTGTTGAGAAGTGACACGGCTGTAAAAGCAAGTATTGCCATTGTGGACGCTTTTATACTGCTGAAACAATATCAGAATAATTTTGAATTGTTACAGCAGCGGATTGACGAGTTGGAATCAAAATTTAACAAGAAGTTGGAAAATATCAACGAAGTTATTGAACTGCTGTTAGCATATCCTGACTTGCAGAACGAACAAAACAAACAGGTAGAATCACCTAAACGCAAGCCCATAGGATTTAAGAGAGAGGATTAATTTCTGTCTCAGGAGGATTTCAATTTTTGAACCCTCCGTCAGTCAAACATTTAATACCGGCGGGACTCCTTCGGAAGACCCGTCGAGGACGGCAAGTCCCCAAGCTACGCAAGAGGAGGACATTACGGGGACAGAATCTGTAACACTAAAAGGTTAGGATTACAACGATAATAACTTAAAACGCTTAGATAATTCTTGGAGTCAGCCCGATCTCTTTCGCCTTTTCTATCATAAACTGAAATGCCTCTTCATAATTGTTCCCTATTTTCCCATCAAGGATTGCTTCACGGATGGCATCTTTAATTATTCCGACTTCTCTGCCTTGTTTCAAATCAAATGTTTGCATGATTAATGCGCCATCAACCGGCGGCTGCCAGTTGCGCAGATGGTCTTTTTCTTCCACCTCTTTCATTTTTATGCGAACCAACTCAAAGTTACGAAGGTAGCGAGCCACCTTTATTTTGTTTTTGGAGGTGATGTCTGCCTCACATAATATCATCAGCGATTCCACATCTTCTCCTGCTTCAAATAATAATCTGCGGATGGCGGAGTCAGTCACTTCTTCCTTAGATAAACTGATAGGGCGCAAGTGTAACAGCACCATTTTTTCCACAAACTTCATTTTATCGTTCATGGGTAATTTGAAATGACGAAAAATCCGCTTTACCCATCTTGCGCCAACAGCATCATGTCCGTGGAAAGTCCAGCCAACTCCCTTTTCAAATTTTTTTGTAGCCGGTTTCGCAATATCGTGCAACACCGCAGCCCACCGCAGCCACAAGTCATTACTCCGGTCGGCAACATTGTCAATCACTTTCAAGGTGTGATAAAAATTATCCTTGTGACCTATGCCTTCTTTCATCTCAGCGCCTTTCAGCGCTACAAATTCAGGAAATATAATCTGAAGTATGCCGGACTGTAACAGCAGATCAAAACCTATTGAAGGTTTTGGCGACAAAAGAATTTTATTTATCTCTTCTGTTACACGCTCCATACTGATGATTTTTATTCGCTCGCTGTTTTTGCGGATAGATTGAAATGTTTCATCGTGAATAGAAAAATCAAGTTGCGTGGCAAAACGAATGGCGCGCATCATCCTGAGCGGGTCGTCTGAAAAAGTAACATCAGGATCAAGTGGTGTACGGATGGTTTTTGAATCCAGATGCTTTAAACCACTGAATGGGTCAATCAGTGTTCCGGTTTCCTCGCTGTCAAGAGATATAGCCAGCGTATTGATTGTAAAATCGCGACGGTTTAAATCATCCTGAAGGGTTCCGGTTTCTACTGCGGGCTTGCGGGAGTGTTCAGCGTAAGATTCTTTTCTTGCTCCAACAAATTCCACATCCCAATTTTCTGCTTTCAGCATTGCCGTGCCGAAATTTTTAAAAATATTTACCTGAGGAGAAGGAGAAAAATGGATTGCCGTTTTTTCAGCCAGAGCAATACCGCTGCCAATACACATAAAGTCAATGTCCTTTGAAGGGCGCTCCAGCAATTTATCACGCACATATCCTCCTATGAGAAAAGCAGGAACTTTCAGTTCATTAGCACTTAAATACACTGCACGGATAATCCGGCTTTCTTCTTCACTGAAAACAAAATGAGGATAGTTATTGACTTTAAACATTGCTATTAATTCCGCAAATGTAAAACCTGAAGTGGAATGAATAGCGAATAACGTTTATTAAGCGAAGAGAATAATTACTTCTAAAGTTTTATTTTTCTCTTTTTTAAGTTGACTATTAAACTGTTTCTTCAGGCGTATATATTCATCACAGAAAATCAGATTAAAAAACAAAGTCTATAGTAAACCAATCAGTGTTTGTTAGGGAGTATGACTAATATCATATCAAAGTATGACTATAGTCATGTTTTGACAGGTTGCTCTCATGCTATTCTTGAGCGATAAAAAAATCAATTCAAGTTCATCACAAAACTAAACTGCTAACAACATGAGTGAACAAGAACAAAATCAACAACAAGAACAAGAACAAGAAAAGAAGCCCAAGCTCGCACCTGCTATGCAGGTAATTATGGATGATGTGATGCTACTCCTCTTCCTGGGCGTAACCATTTATGCGATTTTCTACCTTATATGGGGAATAATGGAAATCGCCACTGTTCCTAATATTCCGGAAGCAGTTAAACAATCAATTCTTAAATAACACACTAAACCCTTTTTTATGAGTTTAATAGCCCCCTCAGAAGGTTGGTTTCAGAAGAAAGTTTCAAAAGACGAGCGTATGTGGATTATCATATCGTTTGTTGTTTGCGTTTTTCTATTTGTATGGATGATAATGTGGCACGTGGTAGGTCGCCAGAATCCATCCAACACTACTTACAAAACAAATCCCATAGAGTTTGCACAGTTGCATGATGCCTATGTAAAGAAAAACATGATTGGTATGGACAATGGAATTCCTGTTGTAAAACCGGAACCGGGCAGCGATGTTATCCTTATGGCTCAGATGTGGAGATGGTCTCCGGCTCTTATTTTAAAGAAAGATGAGTGGTACAATTTGCACATCTCTTCAAAAGATTTGGTACACGGTTTTTCATTACAACCATCGAATATGAACTTTCAGGTTTATCCGGATTACGATTATGTATTAAAGTTTAAACCTACTGTTGCCGGAGAAGCAAAAGTTATATGTAATGAATATTGCGGTATCGGTCATCATACCATGATAGGAAAAATTGTAGTGATTGAAAGTGATGCTGATTTAGCTAAATATGGATATGATAAATTCAGCGCTGCACCATCTGCCTCAGCACCACCGCCTGCATCTGAAGACATTTCAACATGGACAGAAGAGCAGTTGATAAAAGGAGGAGAATTTGTTTTTAATATGAAAGGATGTAATGCTTGCCACAAAACAGATGGTACAGCGCTTATTGGTCCTGCTCTGAATAAAATCTATGGAACTAAAGTCAGCATAAAAGAAGGTGGTAAAACAAAAGAAGTAGAAGTGGATGACAATTACATTGCTACTTCAATAATAGAACCACAAAAGCAAATAGTAACAGGATTTGAAAGTGTGCTGATGACTCAGACAGACCTTTCGGATAATGAAATAAAGCAGGTAACTGCTTTTATTAAATCACTTAAATAAAACTTAAACTAAAATTTATGTTCAGAACATGTGATATAACCGGGTTTAAAGTTGACCTGAAAGCAGAAAAATTTATCAGGTTAAATGCAGTCATGGCGGTGGTGTCGCTACTGATGGCTATAGTAGCAGCCATACTATTGGTGTTTACCCGCTACCAGCCCGTACACCTGCTTGATGCAGAATGGTATTACCGCCTTACTACCTTTCACGGATTGAATGCACTTATTTACTGGATTGTATTTTTTGAAATTGCCGGATTGTATTTCGGCTCTACTGTGGTGCTGAATCAAAAGTTTTGTTCTCCTGTATTGGGGTGGGTTGCATTTATTCTTATGGTAGCCGGATTGGTTTTGTCAGATGTAATGATTCTGATGGGCAAGGCAGATGTGATGATGACCTCTTATGTGCCGCTTAAAGCACATCCATTATATTATCTTGGTATTATTCTATTCGCTGTAGGAGCATTAATTGGAGTAGGATTATTTTTTGCGAATATTGTAAATGCTAAAAGAGAGAAAAATGTAGGTGAAACATTGCCTCTGTTTACTTACGGTTTAATGACGGCAGCGATTTTGGCTGTTATTACCTTAGCAACCGGAGCTATTATTTATATTCCTACTTTCCTGTGGTCACTCGGCATTATTGATGCAGTTGACCCTGCTGTTTACAAACTTATCTGGTGGGGGTTAGGACACTCTTCACAGCAGATTAATGTGGCAGCAATGGTAAGTATATGGTATCTTGTAACTTTTCTTGCTATAGGTGGAACTTCAATTAATGAAAGAGTTTCGCGCACTGCATTTTTCCTTTACATTTTATTTATAAGTCTTGCTTCTGCACACCATCTTCTTACTGACCCTGCAACCAGCTCTGCTTGGAAAGTATGGAACACATCTTATGCAATGTACTTAGCAGTGCTGGCATCAATGATTCATGCTTTTGCTGTACCCAGTTCCATTGAATCGGCACAGCGCAGATGGGGCTACAACAAAGGTTTGTTTGAATGGCTGTCTAAAGCGCCGTGGTCGAATCCTGCTTTCGCTGCTTGTGTTTTAGCTTGCATCGGTTTTGGATTTATCGGTGGAACTACCGGAGTAATTTTCGGTATGGAGCAAACTAACATTATCGTTCATAACACTATTGCTATTCCCGGACACTTTAAAGGAACAGTAGTTATCGGTACTACCTTAACTTTCATGGGCATCACTTATTACCTGATTCCTCTTATTTTCCGCAGAAAGATTGTGGCTTACAAATTAGCGCAAATTCAACCGTGGTTATTTTTTATCGGAATTGCTTTACTCTCTGTTTCCATGATTGCATTAGGACAATTAGGTGTGCCACGCAGACACTGGGATTCCACTTTCAGCGGCGGACCTTTTACTTACTCATTCAACCCATCTGTTGATTTCTTCTGGGTGCTGATGATGCTGGGTGGCTCAATTGCATTTATCGCTGCATTACTTTGGGTACTTCAGGTAGTGGTTTCAGTATTTTTCGGACCGAAAGTAAACGGACCGGAGGATATGCAATTACCGTTATCGCCATTAGCGCCCGTTGCAAAAGAGCATAAAGGATTTGAAGCTCCCGGAACTTTAATACTGACTTTACTTTTCTTAGTCACCTTTGCTGTGCTGTTCTTCATCAACTGGAAGTGGCTGGCAGCAACCTGGTGGGTGAAGTAGAGTTTAATTGAAGGGCATAACATCGTGACTTATATTATTTCTTATCGTTTGAAGAGCATTGCTCTTGCGTTCTGCTTTTTTGTAACACTTACTTCATTTAATTTACCGGATGAAGCAAGATTTACTTCCAGAAAAGTCGAGAATATTATAATTCGTGACGCCAATGGAGATAAGTCGAATCTGTACGACAATCTGAATGGAAAACCGCTTGTTCTTTCCCCCGTTTACACACGCTGCCCGATGGCTTGTTCGCTTATCAGCAATGGATTGAAAAAAGCAGTTGACAACTTAGGAACCTTAGGGAAGGATTTCAATATCATTACTTTTTCTTTCGATTCTACCGATACCAATGAAGACCTGAAGGGATTTGAGAAACGATGGAAGATGGACGGAGGAAGTTGGAAAACTGTAACATCTGATGCAAACGGTATTCATGCGCTGATGAAGTCAGTGGATTACCAATACGATTATGACGAGCAGGCAAAAGAATACCTTCATCCCAACATAGTAATTGTGATAACTCCGAGTGGCAGAATATCAAGGTATATCTATGGAGTAGAACCGAAAGCTAACGACCTGAAGCTGGCAATCATGGAAGCGCAGATAGAGAAAGCATCTGTCAATAATTTCCTCAAGACACTATATGTACGCTGCTTTTCATTCAACCCCGCCACCAAATCTTACCATGTGGACTGGAAGTTTATCTCACAAACATCAGCCGGATTAGTAATGATGATTATTGTTGGCACTCTTCTGATTCGTAGTTTGTACACTCGTAATAAAGAAGATAGTTTAGAAAATGATAGTAGTAAACAGTAAAAAGAATCATTGGGTCTTCCAACGATTTGCAGGTATTTTCAGCAGAATATATTCTTCGAAGCTTAATCCGCTTTATCACTTGGGCGACATTGCCATTCTGATGTTTGTGCTTGCTTGCGTAAGCGGCGTTTATCTTTTTTTATTTTACGATGTGGATCCCGCTCATGCTTATCAGTCAGTAGAGCGAATTTCCGCTAATCCTATTCATGGAATTATCAGAAGTATTCACCGTTACAGCAGTGATTTATTAGTGATATTTATTGTACTGCATTTTTTTCAAACATTATTTACAGGAAAATACAAAAGGATTCTTTCATGGGTAAGCGGTATTATATCTCTGCTCATTGTATTGATTATAGGTGTTACAGGATTTATCTTAGTGTGGGATGAGAAAGGGAAATTAGTAGGATACCTTACAGCAAAATTCTTTTCCGCCATTCCATTATTTGACCCGTCTATTGCCGGATCTTTTATTTCAAACAATCTTGACATCATCGGAGGTTTTTTTAAAGTCTCTGTATTCGGACACATTTTCTTCTCTATTTTTTTAGTAATAGTTCTCTGGCTGCATGTGATGCGTATTGCCAAACCCAAATTATTTTCTCCTAAAATCATCTGGATATATAGCGGTATAGCGCTGCTGCTGGTTTGTATTGTGTTCCCGGTGAAGAGTGATCCTTCTGCACAGGAAAGATTTATTCCTTACAATACCACTTTCGACTGGTACTATTTCTTCGGTTATTCCTTTATGAAAATAGTATCTGTTCCGATGAACTGGGTAATTATGATTGCATCAGGAACCATTCTGGCGATAGTGCCTTTTATTTTCAAAGAAAAAAAACAACCCGCAGTTATTGATCTTGATAAATGTGATGCCTGCAAGATTTGTTCGGAAGATTGTCCTTATGGAGCTATTGATATGCTGATTTATAAAGGTGAACGAAAAGCAATTTTAGCCCCAGATAAATGTACCAGTTGTGGTATCTGTCTGGCTTCATGTAAAGAGTATGCCATCACTATGCCCGGCGTTCCCGAAGTGGGTTCATGGAATTTTGCACAGAGAAAGCAACTGTCGGTGGTAGCATGTGAAAGATTTGATGATGTAAAAATTCCTGATGGCATCACTTATGAAAAACAAACGCTGCCCTGCTTAGGCGACTTGCACATGGATGATGTGGAACACTCGCTGGATTCACAGTCGGATGGAGTGTTGCTGCTCGGTTGTGAAGAATGTTATTACCGTTACGGGCGTGATCTTGCCGTAGCTCGTATTAACCGTAAGCGTCCGCCTTTTCTGTCAAAAAAGTATTCACTTAACAGAATAGAATTAATTACTGCCAATCACTATTCAGAAAAGGCAGTTAAAGATTTTGTTTCCTCTCTGCCTGCAGCAATGACAGATGCAGAAAGAGGAAGTTTTAAGATGCTGGACTATGTAAAAACAAATCACATTTTTTCAGTACTCATTTTATGTGCTTTCTTTATGATTATGCCATTGT